>JAHEYM010000235.1 GCA_023251595.1 Bacteroidota bacterium | reverse complement strand
CGATAAACTTACAAAAAAAGATTTGGCAACCGTCTGCAAAATAGCGATGGATGCCAAAGTGGATTACTTTTTTATCGGCGGAAGTCTCTTGACTGACAATACGCTCGGCACTTATATACATTTTCTCAAAAAGAATTCTTCCATTCCGGTCGTCCTTTTTCCGGGAAGTCTGATGCAGGTAAATATGGAAGCGGATGCTCTTTTATTTCTTTCGCTCATCTCAGGTCGTAATGCCGAAATGCTTATCGGTAAACACGTAGAATCAGCACCACTGCTCAGAAAAAGCGGACTCGAAGTAATTCCCACCGGCTATATACTCATCGAAAGCGGAAGTCAGACTGCCGTTTCATATATGAGTAATACGACTCCGATTCATCACAACAAAACAGATATCGCGATCTGTACCGCAATGGCGGGAGAAATGCTCGGACTCAAAGTTATCTTCATGGACGCGGGTTCCGGCGCAAAAAATCCGATCGATAAAAAAATGATAGAAGGTGTGCGGAAACATATTTCAGTTCCATTATTTATCGGTGGTGGCATCACAACTCCTGACAAAGCGATGGAGAATTGTAGATGTGGCGCTGATTTGATCGTTGTCGGAAATTCAATTGAAAAAGATAAAAATCTGATTTCAGAAATTTCTTCTGCAATTCATTCGGTTTGATCTAAACCTGATCTTTGTCGCGACGCAAAGCATTCGCATTCTGACCATACTTTATTTTGAACCTCCGACTGAAATATGCGGGATCTTTAAACCCGACTAAATGCGCAATTTCCTGAATGCTGTCGTTCCTGGTTCTCAATAAATAATGTGCGCGATCGAGACGTTGATTTTCAATATACTCCTGCAGATTTTTATTCGTCATCGACTTAAAAAACTGTCCGACATAATCTTCTGAAACGAAAGCCACGTCTGCCAAAGCGCTGTTCGACAGATCGCGTTCGAGATTTTGTTGAATATATTGAACGATGTTCACCAAACGCTTGTCGAGCAGAAAATCCAATTTCTCGATATTTCTGCGGAACTCAGGTCTTGCATCAATATTTCTCGCGATACGAATCACGATTTCTTCGGTGTAATTACGGATTAAATTATCGCGACCGATTTTGTCCTGAACCTCTTCCATTACTGTGTTTGTGATCAGATAATTCAGCTCAGCATCGGGTTCCATCGTAAAAGCGGGAAGATCGAGAATGGCGAAAATATTGATCGCATCATAAAGTTGTGCATCAAAACCGATAATGGTAAAATAGGTCTCCAACCAGGGTTTTTCATGCAAAATATTATATGGTTTGATAAACCGCTCGCGTTCATCGACAGTCTCAAAACCCTCGCTCCCGTAAAGAATATACTGATCGGAACGGCCATGTTTGATGAAGATGGGTTGACCGGCAGGAATAAAGTAGAATCCTCCCTCGGGCAATTGCTTGTACTCGTTTCCAACGTACAAAAATCCTTTATCGAGCCGAATCAGGATATTTTGTTGTTCGAATGTACCATGAAGCTGCACCGGCTTCACAATCTGCCGTTGATTGGCTTTGTGATAGCTGATACTCAGCGCATCGATGATCTTTGAGAAAACAAGCATATATGGGGTTCGAAATCGCAGGCAAATTACGTCAACTTAAAGCGATTTGCCAAATTCGGCGATCAGTCTTTACAATTGCAGTCGGGGGAAAACATAATTTTACAACCTTCAGGGAGAAGTCCCTCGATCTCCACCTGTTCAGCAGGGGTGAAAAGAATCCCCCGCAATTCAACATATCGCAGACTCTGACACTTTTTTATTTCGGGGGGAAGACCGCCTAATTCATTATCCCACAAATTTAATACTTCCAGCTTCGTTAAATTTCCAAAAGATTTTGGGAGACGCGGAATTAGATTTCTCCCTAAATCCAGATTAATTAAATTCTGAATAAAACCGATTGAATCGGGCAACATTTCCAACTTATTTTTTGAGGCGTCGAGATGTTGAAGATTTGGCAATTGAGCAAGAAAATCGGGTAATCGGCTGAGTTTATTTTTGCTGACATTCAGAATTTGCAAGTTTTTAAATTGTACAATTTCCGGAGGTAAACTATCGAGTTTCTTTTTGCTTAAATCTAAAATATATACCGCTTCGGGATTGACAAGTGCTGCCTTCATATTTGTGAAAGTAGCCATCTTGTGAAGTGCGAAAGTGTCGAGAGGTGCTTTCTGTTGTGCAGAAATTTTCAGCGAATTCCCCATCACCATCAAAAAAGTGATGAGTGAGCAAAGTAGAATATTTTTTTTCAGCATCATCGTCAATAACTTCAATTCAACCATTTTATTGCATCATGTTTATCTCTTTCCATTTGTTTTGATAGGTCTTCGGGATGATCGAATTTCATGTCGCCACGAATGCGGTGACTCAGGTAGATGATGATTTCTTCACTATAAATATTTTTATCAAAATCGAATATATTCACTTCTATACTTCTTTCTTTACCATTAAACGTCGGCCGATTTCCGATATATAACATTCCATGATGAAGATTTCCTGAATAACTGACTTTCACTGCAAAAATTCCTTCGGCAGGAATAAGTTTGTATTTGTCTTTTATGCTGATATTGGCGGTCGGATATCCCAATCCACGACCCATGTTCTGACCCCTTATCACCATGCCTGTCAGAAAATATTCATATCCCAGGAATTTTTTAGCAAGGTCAACATCTCCCTCCAATAAAGCCTGTCTGATTTTCGTCGAACTCACAGCGAGGTTATTCACATCCATTTCCGGAATCTCCTCAACTTCGAAATTGTACAACGGTGCCAGTTCTTTCAATTGTTCCAGCGAGCCTTCACGGTTTCTCCCAAAATGATGATCATAGCCAATCACCAACACCTTGGTACCAATGCCATTCATCAAAATATCCCTTACAAATTCAACAGAATTCATTCTCGAAAATTCTTGTGAAAAAGGATGAATGATGAGATGATCAATTCCGATCTCTTCAAATAGTTTCGTCCTTTCTTCCATTGTCGTAAGCAGATTCAAACCCGTATCCTCCGGATATAAAACCATTCTCGGATGTGGATAAAAAGTCAGCAAGACCGATTCCCCCCCCCGTTCTTTTGCAATTTCAACAATTCTTGAAAGCAGCTTTCGGTGCCCCAAATGCACTCCATCAAAGGTTCCAATCGTTGTAACCGCTTGACTAAGAGTACTGAATTCAGCTAGTGATCGATAAATTTTCACAATGCAAAAATAGTCATCCCTACGATGCGGAAGTTAAAATAATAACCACTACCTTTGCACCCGAATTTTCAGTACCCTTGAAGCAAGGTAAAAACAGGTAAAAAATGAATAATACAGGTAAAATTACACAGATTATCGGTCCCGTGGTTGACGTCGCTTTCGACACAGAAGGCTCGACATTGCCTAAGATTTTGGATGCAATGGTGGTAGTGAGAGAAAATGGTCAGGAAATTATTCTCGAATGTCAGCAACATGTTGGTGAAGATACCGTCCGCTCAATCGCGATGGATTCTACAGACGGTCTGAGAAGAGGAATGGACGTAAGAACCCTTGGACAACCGATTCAGATGCCGATCGGAGAACATATTCGTGGTCGTCTTTTTAATGTTGTGGGTGAAGCTATTGATGGTATCGGACCTGTTAGCCGTGAACGCGGATTGCCGATTCACCGCGATGCACCAAGGTTTGAAGACCTTTCTACCGAATCGGAAGTGCTTTTTACAGGGATCAAAGTAATCGATCTGCTCGAGCCTTATAGTAAAGGAGGAAAAATCGGATTATTCGGCGGTGCCGGTGTTGGAAAAACGGTTTTGATCATGGAATTGATCAATAATATAGCGAAAGGTTACGCCGGAATGTCAGTATTTGCCGGCGTCGGCGAACGTACGCGTGAAGGAAATGACTTGTTGAGAGAGATGATTGAATCGGGTGTAATTCGCTATGGCGATGCCTTTAAAGAAAGTCTCGAAAAAGGCGATTGGGATCTCTCGAAAGTGGATATGAATGAATTAGGTAAATCTCAGGCTACATTGGTGTTCGGACAAATGAACGAACCACCCGGAGCCCGCGCACGTGTAGCTCTTTCGGGTCTCACATTGGCTGAGTATTACCGCGATGGTGATGATAAATCGGGTGGAAAAGATATTCTTTTCTTCATCGATAATATTTTCCGTTTCACACAAGCGGGATCAGAAGTGTCTGCGCTCTTGGGCAGGATGCCTTCGGCAGTGGGTTATCAACCTACGCTCGCTACAGAGATGGGTGCCATGCAGGAACGTATCACTTCCACAAAACGCGGATCTATCACCTCAGTTCAGGCGGTTTACGTGCCTGCGGATGACTTGACCGATCCCGCGCCGGCTACGACTTTCGCCCACTTGGATGCAACTACAGTATTGAATCGTAAAATTGCTGAGCTTGGAATTTATCCTGCGGTAGATCCTCTCGATTCAACTTCACGAATTCTTTCTGCTGCGATTTTAGGTCACGAACATTATGATACAGCTCAGCGGGTGAAAGGAATTCTTCAACGCTACAAAGAGTTGCAGGATATTATCGCCATTCTTGGTATGGATGAATTATCTGACGAAGATAAATTGGTCGTTCACCGCGCCCGTCGTGTTCAACGATTCCTTTCGCAGCCGTTCTTCGTTGCCGAGGCATTCACTGGCTTGAAAGGCGTGATGGTTCCGATCGAAGATACGATCAAGGGCTTCAACATGATTATGGATGGTGAAGTGGATGAATATCCCGAAGTCGCCTTCAATCTTGTAGGCTCTATCGAAGACGCAATCGAAAAAGGAAAGAAAATCTTAGCCGAAACCAATTCGTAAAGACGTACACACCCCTAACCCCTCGCGAGAGGGGAATGTCGGTTGCAATAGACAATAAATTAATCAATAACCCCAGCATTCATGCTGGGGTAAAGAACGATACAGATAACTTTGGCTTTAGCCCTTAAAGAAAACGATAACATCATGAATCTCGAAATAATAACCCCCGACACCAAAGTTTTCTCCGGCGAAGCTACATCGGTCATTGTTCCCGGTAAGGCGGGCGTTTTTCAGGTGCTTGAGAATCATGCACCGATGCTCTCAGCACTTCGGAAAGGTGAGATCCGTTACAAGACAGCGGGAGTGGAACACAATTATGCTGTAGAAACTGGTGTGATTGAAGTGCTAAAAAACAAGGTGGTTATTTTGGTTGAAACGGTCTGATTCTCTTCATCGGTCGGTATATTTCTATAAATTCTTTGTGCCTTAGTGCCTTTGTAGCCAATTTATTCTTTTAATTCTTTGTTCCTTCGCGCCTTCGCAGTCAATTTATTGTTTTTTGTTCAGATCATACAGTTCCTAACAAAATCAGGGTTTTTGCGGTTTATAACTACATAGTGAAGGGTCGTTCTCACCTCACCCTATTGCCTAATTTTGCTGCAAAATCAACGAATATGGTGAACCGGTTGTCTCTCCGGACATTGTCTTTTCTTATACTAATATGTTCGCAGGTCGTTTTCTGTCAGACCGCGGATACACAAGTCACTCCCGATCTCAAAGGAGGTCAGCAGGGATTGGCAGGAATTGTTTATCCGCAAAAAGTGACTTTCGATGCTGCCGATGATTTACCGATCACTGCCGATATATATCAGATTGATGATACTTCTGCCTGCATAGTTTTATGTCATCAGGCAGGTTATAGTCGGGGTGAATATGTCGAATCCGCGAAACGATTTAATAAATTAGGATTTAATTGTGTTGCAATAGATCAACGTTCGGGATACGAAGTAAACGGCGTATATAATGAAACAGCAAAAACTGCAATTGAGCTTGGAAAGAAAACATCTTATCTCGAAGCCGAACACGATATTGTTGCAGCAATTAACTATTCTTTTTCGCGATATAAACAACGTATAATATTATTGGGAAGTTCTTATTCGGCTTCTCTTGCATTAAAAATTGCAAATGATAATGCGTTGGTGAAAGCAGTGATTGCATTTTCTCCCGGTGAACATTTCGGAACAAAATTAAATTTAGCAGATGCTGTTCGCGGATTAAATAAACCGGTTTTTGTTACTTCATCAGGAACAGAAATTCCGGTTGTAGAAAACATTATGAGTGGTGTTATTTCATCAAATAAAGTCTTGGTATTTCCAAAAGGAAACGTTTCAAAAGGTTCAAAAGTTTTGTGGAAAGAAGACCGCGACGATCAGGAATACTGGCTCAAAATGATCGGCTTTTTAGGTTCGATACGGGGAACGAAATAGGGTTTCCTCTGCGTTCTCTGCGATTTATTTTTCTTTAGACGCAACCCAAATTCATTGTAATTGAAGGATTCTCATAAATATTGTATTTTTACGGTTTTGTTGCCGCTCTTACAAACTTAAATATTATAGCCATGAGAAAAAATCTCTTCCATTTTTTGAAAAGCTACAGTTTTTGTAATAAATTTTATAAATTACTTTTCCCATTGATCTTATTTTTCTTTTCTTTTTCCAATGGAACTGCAACCTGGCAAACAAATGTAAGCGGTGGAATCTATG
>JAHEYM010000234.1 GCA_023251595.1 Bacteroidota bacterium | reverse complement strand
TTTTAGATATTCAATCTATAACCTATTCCCCTAACCGTTTCGATCCAATCGCAGGGTGCTGCGACGGAAAGTTTTTTTCTCAAATTTTTAATATGAACATCGATATAATTCGATTCATAATCATCTTCAAGAATATCGCCCCAGATATGTTCTGTGAGTTGCATGCGGGTAAGCACTTTATTTTTGTGAAGTGCCAGATAATGCAATATATCAAATTCTTTTTTTGTTAATGGAATTGAATTTCCGTGATACGTAATTGTACGATTCTGAATATCCATCTGAAATTCTTTTATATCGATGGTGTTTTTATGAAGACCGTGTTTTCTGCGTGTGATCGCCTGCATACGCGAGGCAAGTTCCATGAGTGAAAAAGGTTTTGGGAGATAATCGTCGGCTCCCATATTCAATCCCTTCACTCTGTCGTCGAGTGCACCACGGGCTGTAAGAATAATGAACGCAGCTTCTTGTCCGCCTTCCTTTGCTTCCTTCAATAAATCCAAACCTTCATAATCGGGCAAACCAAGATCAAGTAAAATAAAGTCATATTGGTTGACATATATTTTTTCTGACGCTTCATTTCCATTGAAGGCTTTTTCACAATGGTAACCTTCTACGGTTAAATAGCTCTCAATTTCCTGAGCGAGTCCTTTTTCGTCTTCGATGATTAGTACTTTCATTTTCTTTTTATATTTATTTTACGACTTCGAGCCTCATCCCTGACCCTTCTCCCACAGGAGAAGGGAGTCCGACCTCCCTCTCCCCTTTGGGAGAGGGGCTGAGGGTGAGGGCAGAGTTAGCACATAACTTCATTAATTGAACAAATGATAATATCACAAGCTTCTATGATTTCTTTTTCTTCTATAATTAATGGTGGTGCTATTCGCATACAATTTCTTGCAAAAAGAAACCAATCTGTGATCAATCCTTTTTCCAGACATTTTTGTGTAATTGTGAGACATATTTCTTCTGTTTGGAATTCCAGTGCAATCATTAATCCAACTCCCCTGAATTCTTTTATTGAGGGATGTTTTAATAATCTTCGGAATAATTCTCCTTTTTCTTTTGTTTTATTGTAAAGTGATTCATTTAATATAACATTTAGTGTTGCCAATGATGCAGCACAACTCAATGCATTTCCACCAAAGGTAGTGATATGTCCCAACACCGGTTCCGTTTTAAGACATTCCATTATTCCACGTGAAGAAATAAATGCGCCCAGAGGTAATCCACCACCCATTCCTTTCGCGAGACAAAGAATATCCGGGATGACATTGTATCCCTGAAAGGCGAATAAATTTCCGGTTCTTCCATATCCGGTTTGAATTTCGTCGAAAATGAGAAGAGTGCCCGTTTCATTGCATCGGGAACGCACCAGATCAAGGAACATTGCAGTGGCAGGAATAACTCCCGCTTCACCCTGAATTGGTTCCATCACAACGCAGGCAGTTTTTTGTGTAATAGCAGATATATCTTTAATTGAATTGAATTCTAAAATTTGTATATCGGGCAAAAGAGGCCGGTAAGCTTGCTTAAGACTTTCTTCGCCACAAATACTCAAAGCCCCGTGTGTACTACCGTGATAAGCGTTTTTAAAAGAAATAATTCCGGTACGCCCTGTATATCTTTTAGCAAGTTTCATAGCGCCTTCAATAGCTTCCGAACCTGAATTTACAAAATAAACAGATTGTAAATTAGTGGGGAGTTGGGATGCCAACATGGAAGCCAGCTTTACCTGTGGCGATTGCACATATTCACCATAGACCATTAAATGCAGATACGAATCCATTTGATGTTTAATAGCGGCGAGCACTGCAGGGTGTCGGTGACCAAGATTCGAAACAGCGATCCCGGAAATCAGGTCAGTGTATCGTTTTCCCGCGTTGTCGTAGAGATAAATCCCTTCACCCTTCACAATCTCCAAAAGCAAAGGAAAATGGCTGGTCTGGGCAATATGTTGGAAAAAGAGATCTTTGTTCATCGAACCGCAAAGGTAAGGAATTGTAGAGACGTTGCATGCAACGGCTTCCACCTTGTAAGTCTTGAGTCGTAACTGTTATAATTGAGTAACTTTGTTCTCCTATTGTCAGGTCTGACTGTGAATTTGAAGTTCGGTTCAATAACTTCACGAACCAAAAATATCTTATGAAATTAATTCCGTACCTATTTATAATTCCTCTCTTCTTCGCCCCGCGATTTTCGTATGGTGAAACCACGACTACTGAAATTTCATCGCTGATTCATATTGCAGAAAAGTTTAGTGAAACCAATCCTGATTCAGCTTTGTTTTACTCAAATATTGCCCTAAGAAAAGCGACACAACTTCAGAATAATAATCTCATTGCAGATTGTTATTATGAATTGGGTTCAGCTTATTTAAAAAAAGAAATTGACGACTCAGCTTCATACTATTTGTTAAATGCCCTGAATCTTTATAAAGAAATTAATGATTCCGATCATTATATTTCTACGCTACTTCGGTTAAGTGAGTATTACAGATCAAAATCAGAACTTGATAAAGCTGAATCTTTCGCGAGGAAAGCGCTTTCATTTTCATCGAAGAATAATTCATCCAATCACCTGGCGCTCGCTTATAACAGACTTGGCGCCATTGTTTTTGAACAATCAATAAATAATTCTCAGAAAGATAGTCTCTATAAAGATTATCTGGTTCGTGCAATTCTCTATGCAGATTCTTCATCTTTTTGGGCAGAAAAAAACAATGAAAAAAAATTTCAGAGCAGTAATGATAATATTCTGGGCGCTTGTTACACGAATTTAAAAGAATACGATAGAGCCAATCATTATTTAAGGTCAGCACTCAATCATGCTGATTTGTTTGATAAGCCGATTATTTATATGAATATCGGAACGAATTATCTCAAAATGAAAGACTATCAGAATGCTGCCGACATGGCATTGGCAGGACTCAGGATCGCCGACAGCATAAAATTAAGTTCGGGACTATGGCATAATTATTATCTTCTTTACTTAATTGAAGATGAGAGGAAGAATGAAAGAATGTCACTATTCTATTTAAAGAAAGCCGATAGTCTTCAGACTGTTGTATATAATGAAAATATTTCAACAAAAACAAAACAGTTTGAGGCGAAATATAAGAATAAAGAAAATGAACTGCTCATCGAGCAGAAGAATTCTGAATTAATCAACAAAGACAGGGCTGTATCCTATCTTTGGACAGGTTTTCTATTTGTTATTCTGATTCTCGCGATGGTGTTATATTTCATTTTGCGAATCAGAAAGACGAACCGTTTGTTAAGAGCAAAAAATTCGGAAATTGAATCTGCAAACAAAGAGCTCGCTAAACTTATACAGTTTAAAGAGGATTTCACGGGAATGATTGTTCATGATCTTAAAAATCCGTTAAACACGATCATTAATTATTCCAGAACGGATTCTTCAGAATCTGCGGGGCTCAAAGATGGAGGTAAAATAGAAATTGCAGCGTTAAGTATGCTGAGTATCGTCAATAATCTGATCGACTTGCAGAAGTTTGAAGAAGCAAAAGTTTCTCTTCGTCCTTCTTTTAATTCCTTAAATAATATTATTAATACAGCTATGCAAAATGTTACTTTATTACTGAGTCAGAAAAATATTATTGTCAGCAATACAATCAATCAACCGGTTTATTTAAATTGTGACAAAGAGCTGATTGAACGGGTCATGATTAACCTGTTAACGAACGCGATTAAATTCTCTCCCATAAATAAAACAATTACAATTGAAGGTGAGGTGATGAGCGAATTCACCAGAATCAAAATTACCGATGAAGGTCAAGGCATATCCAAAGATAAGATTCCATCTTTATTTAAAAAACATGGAAGAGCAGAGATCAGAAACATTGGTTTATCCATTTCTTCCGGCTTAGGTCTTGCCTTTTCAAAACTCGTTATCAACGCGCACGATGGTGAGATTGGTGTGGACTCAGAAGTTGGAAAAGGTTCCACTTTCTGGTTCACTTTGAAAACCGAAATAAACACAGAGAAGATCGATGAGATTCAAAAATATCATCTCAGAAATGATATTGAGTATTCCGCAGAGTTTGTCGACAATATTTTACTTCTGAAAAAAGCATTGGCAGGTTATCAGTTTTATGAAACCGGCAAAATCCTGACTGCGATTAAAAACTTTGAATGTTATAACAGTGAATTTGGCCATTGGAAAAATCAGATTGAAATGGCTATTCTATATAGTAATAAAATAAAATACCTTGAATTAATAAGTATTATATGACCCCTCAAACTTCTATTCTTGTTGTTGATGATGACCCATCGAATATTCGTGTCATCTATAATTTACTCCAAATTGCTTTACCCGATTGTACGGTTATCAGTTCTTCCAACAGTAAGCTGGGATTGGAAATAGCAACTCAAACAAAAACCGATATCGTTATCACCGACTGGGAGATGCCGGAAATGAATGGCATTGATCTCATTATCGAACTCAAGAAAAATGAAGTCACAAAAGACATCCCCGTTATCATGGCGACAGGTGTAAATATTTCCCCTTCTGATTTAAAACTTGCGCTCGATAGCGGTGCATTCGACTTTATCCGAAAACCGATCAACGAAATAGAATTAATTGCCCGATTAAATTCAGCTATACGTTTCGTTAAATATTATGCGGAGAAGATCGAAAACGAAAAACTTATCTCGA
Organism: Bacteroidota bacterium; assembly: GCA_023251595.1. Taxonomy (GTDB): domain Bacteria; phylum Bacteroidota; class Bacteroidia; order AKYH767-A; family JABDAW01; genus JAHEYM01. The sequence goes on along the minus strand of JAHEYM010000234.1, from coordinate 1,873 downwards.
AGATTCAGGAAGAAAAGTATAATGCTGAGATTGAATCGAAGAAGAGAGAACTTCTTTCAAAAACGATGATCTTGTTGAAGATAAATCAGCTTCACGAGAAATTTCAAACCGAACTCGATGATATAAAATGTACGATTAATAGAGACGATTGTGAGGTTTTTCGTTTTGCGAAAAATCACACGAATGAAATCATTAAAATCGGAACCGAACAAATATGGAATGAGTTGGAATTGCATTTTGAACAAATAAATGAGAAGTTTTATAAAAATATTACGCAACAATTCCCTGGACTTACTCCTAATGAACGTAAGCTTTGTGCGTATCTCAGATTGAATTTGTCGACCAAAGATATATCATCTATTTCCACTCAATCGCTCAGAAGTATCGAAATTGCCCGCACCCGTCTTCGCGAAAAACTTGGACTCAAAGGTTCAGATGAAGATCTGCATACTTTTTTGATGAGGTTCTGATTTGTGATAGTCTTGTGATAGTACTTGTGCTATTCCTGTGATAGTCTGATATTAGGTTTGTGGGTTTATGACCTCGTATTTTTGTGGTGATAAAATAAATCCCTCAAAAATGAAAACTACCCTCACAAAATCTCACAAAAAATTAGCGTTACTATTTTCGTTGGTGTTGATTTCCTGCATCCATGTTTTTGCAACGCAAACCGTCCGTTTCGTCAATCTGAACGCCACCGGTGCTAATGACGGCACTAGCTGGACAGACGCATTTACTGATCTTCAGAATGCAATTACGGCCGCCAATTCATATGACCAAATTTGGGTCGCGCAGGGTACTTATTTCCCGACTTCTGGCACAGACAGGACTGTAAGTTTTGCCCTTAAAGACAATGTAAAAATGTATGGTGGATTTGTTGGAACAGAAACACTTTTAAGCCAGAGAGATTGGGTTTCAAATATAACAATTCTCAGCGGTGATATTGGAGTTCTCACTGATAATACCGATAATTCTTATCATGTCGTTAAATCCGAAAATCTCTCCAGCACTACCGAGTTGAACGGATTTACCGTAGAGTATGGACAGGCAGATGGAATTGCCCAGGATTATGGTGGTGGAATGTATCTTTTCACATCTTATACAACACTCAATAATCTTATTTTTAGTCAGAATGTTGGGGATGTTGGAGGCGGGTTGGCTGTTTTAAGTTTTTCATCTCCAACACTTACAAATGTTTCTTTTATTTCGAATAATGCATTCAGTTATGGAGGTGGAATTTATTGCGACAGTTCTGATCCTTCTCTCACCAAAGTTGTCTTCACTGCCAATAATAGTTCGGTGACTGGTGGGGGGATGTTTAACAGTAATTCTTCTTCCACTTTGACCAATGCAGTTTTTAATGCCAATCATGCATCGGATGCCGGCGGAGCTTTTTATAATCAGAATTCATCACCCAGTATAAAAAATACCATTTTTACAAAAAATTATTCCAGCGACTTTGCTGGAGCTTTTTTTTCCGAAAATGGAGGAACGACGACTGTTACCAATTGTACTTTTGAAGGTAACTATATTGCGGCCGGTTATCCGGTTGGAAGTGCTATTGCCATTAGTTCTAGTACAATAAATATCAATAATTGTATATTTTATAACAACAGCTACGATTACCACAACAATACCGTAGTGGGTGATCTTTTCAACGATGGTGGTACTCTGAATATCACCAATAGCGATCACCAGAGTTTTGCTTGTCCTACTTGTCTGGCAGCGAACACTGACCCCCAATTTGTGAATGCTAATAATGGCATTGGTGCAGATAATATTTAGGGAACAAGTGATGATGGTTTGAGACTACAAGCTACTTCTCCGGCGATTAATGCAGGTGACAATTCTCTAATGAATCTATCGACAGATA
>JAHEYM010000233.1 GCA_023251595.1 Bacteroidota bacterium | reverse complement strand
AAACCATAGGTCTGGGAGCTTCTGCTGTTGGCGGAAATACATACAGTTGGGACAATGCAGGAACTCTTGATAATGCTGCGATATCCAATCCAAATGCAACACCGGCTTCTACTACAACTTATACAGTCACCGTAACAACTACGTTAACAGGTTGTACAAGTACGGATGCTGCGGTTATTACAGTAAATCCTTCCCCAACAGCAAACGCCGGATCTGATCAGGCAATCTGCGCAGGAGGCAGCATCGGGATTGGTTCTTCGGCAGTATCAGGGAATACCTACAGTTGGGATAACGCGGGAACTCTGAACGATGCGACACTATCCAATCCAACGGCAACGCCATCATCAACCACTACCTACACAGTGACTGTGACAACAACAGTCTCGGGATGTACGAGTACTGACGCTGTTTTGGTAACGGTGAATGCTTTACCAACAGCAGATGCAGGCACAGATCAATCAGTTTGCGCAGGATCGGGCATACAAATCGGTTCTTCAGCAGTAGGTGGAAACACATACAGTTGGGATAACGCAGGAACTTTGAGCAATGCAGCGATTTCAAATCCGACCGCAACACCGGCGTCAACCACTACATATACAGTTACGGTTACGACAACAGCCACTGGTTGTACCAGCACAGATGCGGTTTTGGTAACTGTGAATCCTGTTCCTACCGCTGATGCCGGAATTGATCAATCTTATTGTTCAGGATTAAGTACACCCATCGGTTCAAGTTCAGTAGGAGGGAATACCTACTCATGGTCACCTTCCACAAACCTCACAAGTAGCACGGTCTCTAATCCTACGGCAAATCCGACTTCAACAACCACCTACACTGTTACTGTTACAACAACAGCAACAGGTTGTACGGCAAGTGATGCTATGGTGCTCACGGTAAATCCGCTTCCGACAGTTACACTTACACCTTTCGCGTCTGTATGTAACAGCTATACTTTCACACTCACGGGTGGTTCTCCTGTTGGTGGAACTTACAGTGGTGCAGGAGTTTCAGCTGGTGTATTCAGCGCAGCTTCGGCAGGGGTTGGGTCTCATCCGATTACCTATACATATACAGATATCAACGGCTGCACGAACGCTGCAATTCAGAACATTGTCGTTTCTGCGATTCCATGTACAGAACTTAATTCGGCATACTGTAATATTACGCTGGTGTCGATTAGTGATCGTTTGTATGTAGATCCGGTTCTGAATGCTACGAACTATGAGATCAATGCTGTGAATGTTGCGCTTGGTTACAATCAGACGATAACCATTGGATCAGCTACTGTGTTCAGAATGGTAAATTTCCCAGGTATTGCTTATGGTACCACTTATGATGTTAAGGTACGTGCAAAAGTTGGTGGAGTATTTGGTGGCTTTGGAAATGTTTGTCAGGTAACTACGAATTCCGGTCCGACCACCCAGTTGAATGCAGCATATTGCAACATTACATTGTCAGCAATGAGCGACAACCTTTACTATGATTGGGTTGATCAGGCTACAAATTTCGATGTTAATTGTGTAAGTGTTGCGCTCGGATATAACCAAACAATCACCAACGGAGCATTCACCAATTTCAGGATGACAAGTTTCCCGGGTATAGCTTTCGGTACTACTTATAATGTACGGGTGAGAGCGAAAGTGAATGGGGTTTATTTGGCATACGGACCTACTTGTACTGTAACGACGATTCCCGGTCCAACTACTCAGGTCTCGGCTCCTTATTGCAATACAACCCTGTCGAACATCAACAATAATCTGTACTATGATTTTGTTGCTAATGCAACGAACTACGATATCAATGTTGTGAACGTCAGTCTCAGTTATAATCAGACGGTAACCAAAGGTGCAACGACAAACTTCAGGATGACGAATTTTACAGGTCTCGTGGCTTCTACGACCTATAACATAACCGTGAGGGCGAAGATCAACGGGGTTTACGGGGCTTATGGTTCGATCTGCACTGTGACTACACCGGTTGTTGTAGCGCGTAACCAATCGCTCGATGACAAATATGATCCGAATCAGAACATTGATTTGGGTGTAGTTGCTTATCCGAATCCATTCAACAGCCAGATTAATGTAGAAGTATATTCAACCGATAATACTTCGATTAAATTGACGGTATATGATATGAGTGGAAGACGGATTCAAACAATTAATGATCTGAAGAATCAGGAGACGATTGTTACCGGTGATGAATTAGCACCCGGTGCGTATATCTTCGAGGTTCAGCAGGGAGATCAGAGAAAAATGATCAGAGTGATAAAAACTAATTAACAATTACCCCTCCCGACCTCCCCAAATGGGGAGGGGAGTGGGGGAGGGGAATAGGTAAGAGGTTTATTAATTTAAATTATTATATAAAAGGGGCGTTCCGCAATGAAACGCCCTTTTATATTATTATATATTTATGTTTTTTTGGATAGAAATAACATGTTTTCAAGCGAGACTCGCCGCACGTAATATATTATTATATATTCATGTCCATTTTGAGTTCACTTCACTCTCGAAGAAAATTATGGCTTTGGGATCGTTAATGACCGAAGTGAATTTGAGCGCAACAATTTTTTACACTGAAAGACACCTGCCATTTGCATCAGTAATTTCCCTGATGAAGTCGTTTATCATCTCATGCTCTTTTTCCCAAAATAATCGACCGATAGTCAGTAATAATCGACCAATAGGATGATTACGGCTACGCATAAACCGTTTTTTGATCATAGCATTGTTGATAATTCGGTCATTTTTCGCTTGGAATTTCAAGTAATATGTAGTATTATTACGCCCAAATTATGGTTTGAACGGATTGGCACACTTAGAGCATGTGGGTTGTATCCTTTTGAATCATTGTAAGTTACAGGAAATCAATAAATAAGAACTCAGCGATTGGGAACAAATTCAGATTTTAGAAGTATAACGTTCATCAAAAATAAGGGGCATTTTATGGCCGGAAGGAAGGAAAAAGCCATTCAGACCACGCTTTACGTGGGTCGGGTGGGAGGAAATCGTGCATTTCGTGCATGGTTTTTTTCTGTGTTGATCATGTTTGTTTTAACAACTGTCCAAACATTCGCTGCTTCAACTTCCTGGAAGGGAACTACCAGTACATCTTGGAGCACGTCATCCAACTGGACAAACGGCGTACCAACATCAAGTGTCGATGCCATTTTGGGAGATGCAAGCTTTACTGGTGGAAACCAACCTTCTGTCAATGCCACGTCTACAGCTCTTTCACTTACTGTCGGGGGCTCAGTCGCCACTACACTTTCGATTTCCAGCCGATCCTTGACGGTTTCCGGGAATATTACAATTAATTCTAATGGCACGATTTCCATGAGCGGATCAACACTTTCACTCACAGGAAACTGGTCTAATTCAGGTTCTCTTACCACCTCAGGAGGTACTGTAACCTTCAGAGGAACAACTCAGAGCGTTACCGGAGCAACCACTTTCAGGGGACTGACAATTAATGCCGGTAGCACAACAACACTCAACAATGCAATTGGTGCCAGAACTTTTACCAACTCCGGAACATTCGACCCTTCAACTTACCTTGTTACGATTTCAACTGCTTCTTTCACCCTAAGTGCTGCTTCCGTGACCTATGTCAAAGCGTCCACTTTTGCAGGAAATTATTCAAGAAATCCAACTTCACTAAGTTCCACATCTATTATCGATTATGCATCAACAAGTCTCGCACAAACGGTTGCCGTTCTTACCTATGGTAAGTTGCGTATTTCCGGAGGAACAGTGAAAACACTGGCTGGAACAATAACGCTTGTTTCTTCTGCATCAACGCGTGGCGTGATTGATATCGTCAATGGTACATTGGACCTCTCTACTTTTACCGCAGATCGCGGAACAACAGTCGCAGGTGGAACTATTTCAATCTCGGCTTTGGGAACTTTGAAAATTGGTTCTACGAACACTTTTCCGGCAAATTATGCAACTCATACTGTGAATACAGCAAGTACTGTTGAGTACTATGGTACGAATCAGACCGTAACTAATGAGACGTACGGTAATCTGATCTTGAGCACCAGTGGAACTAAAACAATGCCCGCCACAGCTTTAGCAATTGCAGGAAATTTCACTATGTCAGGTTCCGCTTCAGCAACTGCGGGAGCCGCCATCACTATTACAGGAGACGTTACTTTGAGTGGAACTGCGAACTTTAGCGGTTCTACATTCGCCAATTCGGTCGCAGGAAACTGGACGAACAATGCAACATATACCGGAAGTACTGGTTCGATGACATTCAGCGGGACGAGTAAAACAATCAGCGGTACCGGTACCAATAATTTCAATGATCTTATCATTACCGGAGCTGGAATCATCGCTGCGGCAACGACAAATATTGGAGTTTCCGGCAATTTCAGTACATCGGGTTCCGGTACATTCACCCACACTTGCGGAACAGGAACTCTGACGATGAGCGGCACTGCGAAAACGATATCAGGTACGGGAATTATTTTTAGTAATTTTACTATTTCCGGTGGAAGTACAACAACTGCTGTCTCTTTTACCATTTGCGGAGATTTTTCGGCAACTGGATCCTTTGCAGCAAGTGCCGGAACGATTACGATGTCCGGAACGTCTAAATCAATACTAGGGGCGGGAAGTAAGACGTTTTTTGCATTGAGTGTTTCGGGTACAATTACAACAGCGGTTAGTTTTATCATGTTGTCAGACTTGTCGGTTGCGGGTAGTCTTACAGGTACTGCGGGCACAGCATCCTTCATGGGAACTTCGAATCTCTCCGGAACTGCTAATCTTTTCAATGTTACACTGAACGGTACATTACTCCGAATGGGAGCCAATTCTGTTTTGGGTGTTGCTGGTGCCTTGACATTGACCGCGGGGACATTTGATGTCACAACCAATATTCCCAATACTGTAAATTTCAATTCTTCAGGTGCGCAAAATGTTAATTCAACCACCTACAATAATCTTACTATGTCGAATGGCGGCAATAAGACGGCTGCCGGTGCAATTACTGTGAATGGCGATCTTACGATTGGTTCGGGACCCACTTTTATCGCGGGTGCATTTACACATAGTCTTTATGGCAACTGGTCGAATAGTGGAACATTAACTGCGGGAGCCGGAACAATTCAATTGCTGGGTGGGACAGATGTTAGCATAACAGGGGCGACCACTTTTGGTATTCTAACGATTAATAAATCAAGCTCTTCAAACATCGTCACAATAAACAGTAATGTGACTGTTGCAACAATTAACATGACAACAGGAGAAGTTCACACGGGTTCAAACACATTAACGATCTCAACTACCCGAAACGGAAGTGGATATATTTATGGAAGCATCAAACGAACGAATGCTTTCTCCACAGGAGTCGCATACGCTTTTGAAGGAACTGACAATACAATTACATTCGCGAGTTTATCGGGTGTAACCTCAGTAACAGTCACAGTTGCTACCGGAACTGTTGCAGGATTTCCGTTCGGTGGTTCAATTAACCGCGCATATACTGTTGCTGTCCCGGCTGGTACCTATAATGCAACCTGGAGAATGCATTATCTGGATGCAGAGCTAAACGGGAATACGGAGTCAAGCATGAAAATGTGGGGGTACGTTACCGGGTGGGCTGACTCTAGTAAGACAAGTAATGACGCGACTGCGAATTATGTTGAAAAAACAGGAATTACAAGTTTGGTGGGGAGTTGGACTTTATCCGATGATAAAAATAATGCTGTTTGGAATGGTTCAATATCTTCAGCATGGGAAACTGCCGGGAATTGGACGGCCACACAAGGTTCACCAAGTTTACCGCCTGGTGCGAACGATCAGGTTTATTTTGGTACTGCAGCTTTCACAAATCAACCAACTCTGACTTCATCTGCAACTGTGAAAAGTATTAGTTTTGGAAGCACCCAGGCAGTAAACCTTACACTCGGTGGAGGTGCCACGTTGACCACTTCAGGAGCTGTTGATGGAACATGGTCGGGAAATGCAACCCATTCTATTGCGGTTGGAGCTCAAACTCTTAATGTTGGCGGTGATTTGAGTTTAGGGAATGGAGCTGTTGGGAACGCGATCGATCTTTCGTTAAGTACCGGTACCGTAACTGTGACTGGAAACCTGACTGAGACCGGTGGATCAAATATAACATATTCAGGTGCCGGGAATATAAATATAGGTGGAAATTTCACTTATACCAGCGGAACATTCTCTTGTGGGACAGGAACTGTAACCTACAATGGAACATTGGGGCAGAGCGCCGGATCAGTTACATATTATAACCTTACAGTAAATAAAACAGGTGGAACTGCTTCTCTTCTAGCGTCTGTCAATGTTACCAAAGACCTTACAGTCACTGCGGGCAGTTTTGTACCGGGTTTTGATGTAACTATTACGGGGAATGCAACCGTCAGTGCCGGTGCAACACTCGATGGTACAGGTGTGAATCTAAGTGTAGGTGGTAATTGGGCGAAAACGGGAACTTTTACAGCGGGAAATGGCATTGTAATCGTGAATGGAACAGCTGCTCAATCCATCTCTGCAACAACCTTCAACACTCTCACCATAAATAAAACTGCCGGAACTGCAA
>JAHEYM010000232.1 GCA_023251595.1 Bacteroidota bacterium | reverse complement strand
ACCTTATACCGGTTGGACGAATAAATTTATTTTTCCACCTTATGATTTCAATATCGCAAACTGTATGATCACAAATTTTCACATGCCAGAATCGACTTTACTGATGATGGTTTCTGCTTTTACAGGCTACGATTTGCTCATGGAAGCTTACAAAATTGCTATCAAAGAAAAGTATCGCTTTTACACTTACGGCGACGCGATGTTGATTCTCTAGCGACTTTCACATGAGTCGTTATGTAATTGTTGTGGCCGGTGGAAGCGGTCTTCGAATGAAGGCAGATCAACCCAAACAATTTTTGAAGTTAGACGGCATCCCGATTTTAATCCGGACTCTGACCAAATTCAAACTCGCGGTTTCTCATATCAAGACGATCGTGGTTTTACCCGTTGGATACAGCGAAATCTGGGAAAACTATTGTCTCGAAAATGAATTTACTTTTCGTCATATTGTTTGTGAGGGTGGCGAAACACGTTTTCATTCGGTGAAAAATGGTCTTCAACATATAACATCACCCGGAATCGTGGGGATTCACGATGGCGTGCGACCGCTTATCACCCCCGATTTGATTGAAAGACTATATTCTCACGCCGACATTCACGGAAATGCAGTACCCGCTATCGAACTGAATGAGAGCATCAGACGAATCGATGATCAGGGAAATTATCCTGTGCCACGACGATCATACAAAGCTATACAAACACCACAATGTTTCCACTCCAACGTGCTGAAAGAGGCATACAATCAGGCATACACAGAAGATTTTACCGATGATGCAACGGTAGTTGAAAAACTTGGTGTAAAAATTAATCTGGTTGAAGGTGAGATAAACAACATCAAGATCACGACCCAGCAAGATTTGCTGATTGCGAAAGCGCTGATATGATATTTGCTTACCTTTGCCAATTACAAATCACTAATTAACCAAATCACAAAATGATTTGCCCGGATGGCGGAATTGGTAGACGCGCTGGTCTCAAAAACCTGTGAGCTCACGCTCGTGCCGGTTCGATTCCGGCTCTGGGTACTTGACTGTAACTGATTGATTATAAGTGATTTGTAAGCAGTTTCTATTCTCCGAAATTGAATTTTATTTACCGCAAATCCCTCTAAATATTGAAGTGCGGAAAAGGTGCAGAAAAAAGGTGCGGAATTTTCAATTTTGACTCTCATCTTTCGATAGTTTTTGTAGGTTCAACTGCTTGTTTCGTTCGTATTTTTTCGATTTCATCCTCACGAGTATTTCTTGCAGTATAAACACCGAAATTATCCGCGGTGCTTACCATGATTGCCGGATCCTGATAATGGCGGTCGATAATTGCATCGTTCGTGTGACCGGTGATGTATTTCGCATTATTGCCAAGAAATGCCCGGAGATGGGAAATGTAGGTTTTCCTGAGACATCCAAATTTGAGCTCCTCCTTTTTTCCCAACTTCCGAAAGAAATGGCTGAACCCGCGAGAAAGATCATCCATAATGAGATCGCGACTACTTCCATTTTCTTTCTCCGGAGCTAACAGGTATTTACCGCTTCCTCTGTTTGAATCGTACCCAAGCGTTCTGAGCAGATTTTTAAGCTCCTGTGTCAAAGGTATATATATGTATTTTTTCTCTTCCTCTGATCGGTGCTGAATTCGATTTACTTTTATATCCGCCGATTTTATATATAATGGTTTTCCTTCCTTATCTTCAACAACATCACTCCACTTTAGCGTCACTATTTCCTCCCTTCGACGACCGGAAAATAATCCTAACTGAAATCCATCTGCAAGCCACGATCTGTAAAAATTGCGTTCGCGTTTTGCTCCCTTATCATATTTTTGTATTCCATTCTCAGGAGTAATCTTTTTCAAAAGTTCGTCAAAATCTTCCTTTGAAATTGACTGCGGATTATATATAGTTGTTCTCCGATTTATTCGTGCAAACCAATTTTTTACCGGAACATCATATTCTTCGCAGTACCATTTCATGACGGAAGAAAAATGCGTCAAACTTTTATTGAACGACCTTGGTGATTGCTTTCTATTATCCAAATATTTATACAGCTCTCCGATAACTTTGTCGTTTATATCCTTCAATAAAAACGAATTCAGGTCGTGTCCGTTTTTTCTGAGACAATCTTTTAATCGCATGAAACTTCTCTCCAAATCCTTAACATATTCTTCGCTCCGCTCTTTTGCGCGATGTGCCGGAACGTCCTCGTTGCGTAAAAATGCTATGTATCGTGCGAGAACGTGAACCAGTAATTCCGGTTTAATTTCTTCCGTTCTTTGAACTTCCCTTTTGTAATTCCGCTCAAATTTTGGCTCAACACGAACTTGTCCACTTTTGACTTCCCTTTCAAATTCCATAGCTTGTCTAGTTGCCTCGTCTAAATTTCTTGTTTCCAGCGTCTTCGTTTTCCTCGTATTCTGCGTTCCCGGTACATGTATATATATCTTAAACGTGTGTTTATCTCCATAAGGGCAACGATTCAAAGCCTTTCCAGTTTCTTTACATACCTCCGAAACATTGGTTTTGCAACGGTAACAATACACCGTAAGCCCTTTAAAACCCTTTGATGGCGGTATGTTCAGCGGTTTTTTATCCATTGGGTGCACCATTGTAGCTCGTGAATTTAAGATAGCAACCTTGACAAGTATGATGCTTCAATTTCTGATGATGGAACATATTTGTGATAATTAATTTGTTTTTTCTCTTTGTTTTCTTTTGCTTCCAGGTATTCAGAAAAAAACTTTATATTTGACTGGATGTATTCTGGTTTATTTTTCCGATTAATATATTTAAATATTTCCCGGCATTTCGCAAACTCAAATTCTTCTCTGTTTAGATATTTACGGTTGCTCCCGATATCACAGAAAATTCTCACACCCATTTTCCGACACCAGTTCCAAACTGAACGTCGGTCTTTATAGACTAGTTCTTTCATTGCTTCTTTAGTATAAATTCGTGAGTTCATCAAGTGTATTCTGTATTCTGCTGTAAAAATATGACGACAACTTTCGGAAACAGTTAACTTCGGTTCACACACATTAAATTAATTTCAATGGGTGTGTTAACAAGGTTAACTGTATTAACCCTGTTAACTATGTTTTAAAACTTCCAAAATGATTTTTTCAAGTAATTGGACTCTGTCATCATCTGCCACCCCTTTTTGCAGATGCACAGCTAAACTTCGGTTGTCAAGGGGTTCTCCATACTGATTTAGAAAATGAACACATAATTGCTTATGTTTTTCTTCAGACGGAGGAATAATATTTTCCTTCCTCAATCTAACGAACATATATACGAGTTCATTTATCGGGTTTGGCCATATGATTTTTTCTCTTGGTAGTTCAACGCCAATAAAATGACTTTTGAAAAGATCAGACCCGCAGAAAAGCAGACGGTATTTAACCAAAGCACTATAAAATATCTCTAACGAATTTTCTTTACCAGGAGGCCATCCTATGACGCTTTTATTTATGTAACCAGACATACGACTACGATTAACCTTTTTAGCCTCCTGCACCGTTTGATGCAAGTAATTCAGTTCTATTTCTTCTCTGACTATTTGACGAATTCTTTCTTCCTCAATTAAACTTTGAATAATAGTGGGATTAGATTTTTTCTCTGATTGCAAACGTGAATATTCTTCCCTCATCATTTGGAGAAGAATTTCGGAAATTTGATATGTATTCTTGTTTTGCACAGCGATACTTTGGGGTTGTTTTTTCTTCTAACCTGAACTTTTTATTTTGAGCATTATGAATAATCTTTATATGACATAAAAAAGCCAGCCCAGCGAATCACTCGCTAAACTGGCCTTCCCTTTGGTTTGAGTTACAATCTGTTGATTATTTCTCATACCTTTGCACCCCACCTCATACGTGTTAGTATGGATGTCGGCGGAATTGGGAGTTCAGTTCCGCAAAGTGAGGTGTGTCATAGTCGTAAGCTATGGCACACCTTTTTATTTTAACTGCCTTTTAAATCTTCGTTTGCATTTTTTGTTCAATATTTTAATTAAAATATAATATGAACTGATTTCAAATCAGTTTCGATAACAGTATTTTTATTTGAAGGGCAGTTAGTGGGATGACTAACTGAATTTTAATCTTCAGATAAAAAATAAGTCATTTGGGCTTCCCCAAATTTTTCTCTTATCCCCAATACAATTGAGTGATGCAATTGTACCGTCTGAATTCAACTGCAATAATACAACATGACGGTCAATAAAAAAAATTATTTATATGTAAATTCAAATTAATTATTGTACATATCAATGAATCATTAACCCTCAACTTTATGCAATTATTTTTGATTTAATAAAAGCCCCGTCATTTAAGACAGGGCTTCGGTTCTGCTACCATAGGTAGCGGTCTTTCTATTTTGGAAATAGTAATTTTTCCTATTTCCATCGTCACTTCTACGGTGTCACCAATGTCGAAATCTAAAAGTGCGAGATACCTGCCCCCGAGACGTATGACCGGGTAAGGCAGAAGGTGGTCTTCGTAATGTCCGTAATAGACCCTCCGGAGGCGTTTTGCAGGTAAAGTGCCTAACTTCCTCATGCTGTAATGGATTCAAGATGTTTCAGCATTGCTTCGTGTTTTTGTTCAGGAGGAACAATCAAACCGAGGATGTACTCAGTCGCACGTTGCGCTTTTGCCGCGCTTGCGACAATCAGCTTCTTGTCATTCTTCAATCTTTCAATCCAACCTTGCACATACGCGACACTGTAGGAAGAATCCTTCTCATTAATTCCCGCAATTGTATTGAGAAAACAAGTTCCGATTTCGGCGGTCAGTTCTTCCTTCGAGAAAGAATCTTGTCCGAATTCCGACATAAACATGTTTTCGTCGCGGTTTAATCGGTTCCGGCTTCCGGTGGAATGAATCATTTGGTGATGCAGGTTTCCGTAATAACTTTCGTTATCTTTAAATGAGTCCCGCTTTGGCATGTTGATGAAATCGTAACATGGGTGATAATAGACTTTGTGATCCACATGTTTAATTTCAGGGTGTCCGGGCATTTTCATGTACAGTTCCTCGGCGGCGGCAATCGGGTCAGTTACTTTGAAGATATTCATCGGTAAATCCGAAAGTCCCTCGCACTGCTCTACATTGAATACCTTGTAGGAGCGTAGCAACGGTATCTTTTGAATTTCCGCCGTTCCTATATCCTCTCTATCCAACCACTTCACAAATACAACATTGTGTCCTTCTTCTCCTTTTCTCACCATTCCTCCGGCTACCCTAACCTGATCATAAGTCAGGAAGAAATTTTTCGGATAATTGAGTGAGGCAAGGAGAATTGAATTAATTCCACGATACCGGTTTCCGGTTATCAGGTTCTTGGGCCATCCGGCTAAAGTCCACGGCTTGCGCCACGGAACAATACCTTGTTCTAACAGATTAATGACTGCGCCTGTGGCGATGTCATAGGCATTACGCGATTTTAGTGTTTCATTCATGGTTTTTATTTATTTAATTGTTAAGGAACTATTTTTGAAAAGTTGCTCAGTCGTAGCGGACGTGCAGAAAAAAATTGCGAGTAAAAAATATATAGTCCTATTGCTGAAACAGCGATGAATTTAAGACCACATAATTCGCTGTCAGCATTTCCGTTTTTCGTGTTCGTGTTGCATTCTTTGCACTTGCAAGGGAGAGCGCTACATCGAGAGAGTAAGTGAACCAACCATTCTTCTTTGAATATTTTTCGAGAATATCAGAAGGGTAGGATGAGAGCAGGAAACGCCCTTTAATGTTTGCCAGTAAGGAAAGAAGTTTCTCAAAATCTTTTTCCGAATATCCTTTGTAATGTCCCTGATGAGAGTTGAAATACGGCGGGTCACAGTAAAAGAAACTTTCTTTACTATCCCGCGATTCAATAACCCTCAAAGCATCCGAACATTCAATCTGCGCCTTTTCTAATCGCTCTGAGTAATGCTTTGTAAATGCGATTCGTTTTTCACTTAATTGTTTTCCCGATTTATTTTCCTTGCGGTCATACCCCCACGAACCGTTTAATTTCGAAGCATAACTCTGACTTGCAAGAACCCACAACGCCCACGCTCTTTTGATATCAGTGAATAATTCTGAATTTTTATATATCACCTCTGCCTGAGCGTGTAATTTCCGACTATGAAGTGTAGATTGTATTTCACATTCCAGTTCAGCGAAACTATTTTTAATTACTTTAAAGAAGTTAATCAGTTCACCATTGGTGTCGTTGATTACTTCGATTTCCGATGGTGGTTTTGCGAAGAATACGGCTCCGCCTCCGAAAAATGGTTCGCAGTAAAGCGTATGTTCGGGAATTAGAGGGAGAATTTTTGGAGCAAGTTTTTGTTTTCCACCGTAATAGGTAATAGGCGGTTTCATTGGTCGTTGAAGTCGGAATTAAGAAACGCCTCGAATACTTTTCCCCAAAATGAATACGGAACTTGCGTAGCGTAATTCGCTCGCAATTCTTTATATGCCCCAATTAAAAACTTCTCCTTATATCCCTCAATATCTTCACACTTGGTAATTACTGTTTGCCATTGTTCCTGTTTAATAGCTTGTTTTTCCAACATCAATTCATCAAATCCTCCGGCATCGTATAATTCATTTCTGAATTGTCTCAACAC
>JAHEYM010000231.1 GCA_023251595.1 Bacteroidota bacterium | reverse complement strand
TACACTACGCGTTTACAGGTAGCGAGGCCGATACCGGAGCCCGGGAACTGCTCCTTCGTGTGGAGTCGCTGAAAAGCTTTGAATATTTTTTCCGAATATTCTTTTTTGATTCCGATTCCATTATCAGTGATCGAGAATAACCACTCATCCTGTTTTTCCTGTACACCAATTTTGATCTCGGGAGGATGACTTCCATGAAATTTGATCGCATTCCCCACCAAATTTTGAAACAATTGACCCAACATAACAGAATCGCCCTTCACTTTTGGCATTCCGGTGTACTGAATTTTTACCTGATTTTCGTTGATCGATTTGGAAAGATCATTCTTCACGGTACCTATAATCTCTTCAAGATCAACTATTTCAAAAGCTTTCTTTCTGTTTCCTGAACGGGCATAATCAAGAAGATTTGAAATCAGCTTTTGCATCCGGTCACCGGCAACCATCATATAAATAAAAAACTGTTGGGTCTCTGAATCCAGCCCTTTACTAAGTTTGGTACGGAGCAACTGTGCAATGCTCATCATAGATCTCAACGGTTCATTAAGATCGTGAGAAACTACATGAGCAAATTGTTCAAGCTCCTCGTTACTTTTTTTAAGTTGTTCCGATTCGGCAGTCAAAGTTTTCAGCTTCGTTTTCAAACTGTTAATTTCTTCCGTTTGATCTGCGGTGAGCGCACTGGAAATATCACGTTTTAATTTTAATCCGCGCTCTCTGAAATCGAGGATAATTGCTCCTATAGGTCCCGCTTTTGCAGAATGAATTGCAAATATATTTATATTACCAAACTCGGAATTTTTTGATCGGCAAGTGATTAGTTTCCCGGTGTTTTTTTCCTCCCGGAGACGATGTAACATTTCACGTATATATATGGATTCGTTCGGATCAATCCATTGATAAATATTTTTATCCAATTTCAATTCTTCATTAGATGCAAGGAGATTTCCCTCTTCATCCACAAGAGCAGACAGCACAATTGATTCATCCGGCAATATTTTATCCTGAATAATGTGATTCTCTGTCGGGATATTTTCATGTTGAACTTTTGGCTGGCGGAATTTAATTGAAAAATAAATAAATCCGACCGTACTGATAATTATGACCAGCGTGATGAGAATAAATATTGCAAATAAAATCAGGTTGATTTCAGTTCTGAATAATCCCGATTCTTCTCTTGAATCTCTTTTCTCCTTTATCGCCGAAATGAGTTGTTGAAATTTTTTATCCGCAAAATCAGCATCCCTGTTTTTGATATATTTCTGAATGATTTCGGAATGGTCTTTATCGCTTTTTTCATTTGCAAGGGCGATCGCATCATAGAGCTGTGCAAGTCTTTCAGTTACAATTATCTTAAGTTCATCAAGCAGTCGATTTATCCCGTCAGAACCGTTAAAAGAATCCGATGCCTTTTGAATATGCAGATTGATACCGGCAACTGCATCGCTAAATTGTTGGGTATAACTTCCCTTGCCTGTCGTTACCAGCGCAATCACAGAGCTCTCCGCTCTCGTTAACTCTTGTTGTGCTGATTGGATTTCCGTTATTCCTGAACGGGTTTCTTCCTGCGAATCTCCTCCTTTTAAAGTTTTTGTGAGGTATGAAAAAGACAGCACAAAACAAGTCAGAAGGATGACGATTCCTGTCATCGTGAAAACCATAATCAGATTGCGTCTCCTTGTCATTGCCTATCCAAAAGTACGAAACACGTGAAGCACAGGTACGATAAAATATTCAATAATTCAAGAACATTTCAACAACAAAACAATGTGTTTGAATCCGTCAAATGAGTATAATTTCAACTACAAGCCTTAATTTCATACCCGTAACTCTTTGTAATGCAAGGAAGAAGTTGATAAGTATCGGGAAAATCTGTAGTTTCGCTCCAGTTCCGAACGGTTAATAAACAATAAATTCTCATACAACAGAACGAAAATGAAAGAAAGGACACCGGGAGTCAAGGTTGCTTTTTTCATCACCAAACGGATTTTTTTCTCAGCACTAATCATTGTGCTGATTATTATTGGAAATGCAATTATTTCTATACATGGTATCCGGGTCGTAAATAATGCGCACTATAATCTCTCAAAATCTCTTAAGATCTCGAATAAAACTGAAATTCTGCTCAGAACAATTACGGATGCGGAAACCGGCGGTCGTGGCTATATTATATCCGGAAACAATAAATTTTTAGCCCCTTATGATAGTGCCTTAATCAGCTATCCGTTTGCGCTGGCCGATCTGAAATCCCTTACCACAGAAGATGCTTTTTTCAGCGCACGACTTGATACCCTCGAATTATTTATTCATAACAAATTAGACCTCATTTCAGGGAACATAAATCTCTTTAATACAAATGGGTTTGAAGAAGCTAAAAAAGAAATTCTCTCTGAAAAGGGTCTTAAACAAATGGAGCAGATCAGAGATATGGTGGATATTTTGCAAGACCACGAAAAAAATAATTATGATGCACTTAAAGAAGCGGCCCGGGAAGCAACCAATGAAATTTTTATTGCATACGTTATTTCCACAATTATAAGTATATTATTATTGCTGCTCGCATATTTCCTGATTCGAAGCGACCTGACCAACCGTATTATTGCCGAAAAAGAATTAAAACGATCAAATGCCGGACTGGAACAGTTTGCGTATGTTGTTTCACACGATTTGCAGGAACCTCTCCGCGCAATCTCGAGTTTCACCCGACTTCTCGAATTAAAACATTCGCAAAAAATGGATGGTGAAGCCAAAGAATTCTTTCGCTTTATCATCGAAGGTGCCACACGAATGCAACTTTTAATTAATAATCTTCTCGAATATTCAAGAATTAACACCAAACAGAAAACTTTAGGTTTAATCAATCTGAATACTGTGTTGGACCACCTTCTTATTTCGATGCAACCCATCATCACGGAAACCAAAACAATTGTTTTGGTCGACCATCTTCCATCCTTATTGGTGGATGAAACCCAGATGACCCAGCTCTTTCAGAACCTGCTATCCAACGCAATTAAATTCAGAGGAACCGAAAATCCATTGATTAAAATTACGGCGACAAGAGGAGATAATGAATATTTGTTCTCATTCAAAGATAACGGAATCGGCTTCGATATGACGTATGCAGAAAGGATCTTTCAGGTTTTCCAACGCCTGCATACCCGCGATGCATTCCCGGGAACAGGAATTGGTCTTGCCATCTGTAAAAAAATTGTCGAGAACTATGGTGGCAAAATATGGGTTGAATCGTCCCCCGGAGAAGGTACGGTTTTTTATTTCACTCTTAGAAGCTAAATTTGCATCGTTATGAAGAACTACTATTCACCCGAATAATTTATGAGTGATAAAAAACTCAGGATCTTATTGATCGAGGATAATCCTGCCGATGCGCGTCTGATAAAAGAATATTGCCGGAATTTTGAATACTTCCATGCACTGCTCACATCTGTTTCTTCACTGAATGAAGGTTTCGGGAAATTAAAAAATGATTTTTACGACGCAATTCTTCTCGATCTGTCCCTGCCCGACAGCCAGGGAATAGAATCCCTCCAAAAACTCTCAAAGTCATTTCCGGGACAAACAATTATTGTGCTTACCGGAATAAGCGATAAGAATTCAGCCATCGCGGCCGTACAGGAGGGTGCTCAGGATTTTTTGGTAAAAAATGAGCTTAGTCCCGAATTATTGATGCGTTCAATATTATATGCAGTCGAGAGAAAAAGGATCGGGGACAAAGTTGCAGAGAGTGAAAAAAAATATCGTCTTCTTATCAATACGATGAATGAGGGTGTGCTCTATGTCAACAATCAAAATACCGTTCTTTTTGCAAACCACCGTTTCTGTGAAATGACAGGTTATTCGATGGATGAGTTGCTTGGAAAAAAAGCAGATAGCATGCTTTTGGGAGATCAGAATAACAGCATGATAAAGGAAAAAGTCGAACTCCGAAAAAAAGGAATTGCGGATCAGTATGAACTTTTAATGCAAAAGAAAAACGGTGAAAAAATATGGGTATTGGTAAATGGAACTCCTATATATGATGAGAAAGGCGAAGTGATCGGATCTCTCGGTACGCATACCGAAATAACTGAGCACAAACTGAATATTACAAAACTGCTCGAAACAAACAGAGAGCTTAATACTTTTATATATAAATCTTCACACGACATTCGTGGTCCTCTGGCATCTATCATCGGACTTGCGAATCTCGCCCGCATGGACGTCAGAGAACCGGAAGCACTTAAATATATAGATCTGATCGCGCAGTCAACGAACCGGCTCGATTCAATTCTCACTGATCTGCTCGAAACGATCCGTATCAAACAACTTGCACTCAATCTTAAACAAATTAATTTTGAACATTTATTAAATTTTATTCTTAAACGGGTGAACCATATTGAAGGCTACCCGAAAATTGAATTTAAAATTAATATCCGTCGTGTGAACACTTTTTTCACCGACCATAAAATCCTTTTATATATTCTTCAGAATATGATAGACAACGCAGTACGGTATCAAAAAAAGGATGTCGACAATGCCTTCGTTCATATCGATATCGTCGGCAGCGTTTCGGGCGTAAATATACATATAGAAGATAATGGAATCGGAATTCATTCAGATATAAAAGACAGTATTTTCGATATGTTCTACCGTGGAAATCTTAAATCAAAAGGCACCGGACTCGGTTTATATATAGTAAAAATTGCCGTCGAAAAACTTCGGGGCACCATCGATCTCAAATCCGACGAAGGCAAAGGAACAAAGGTTTTAATTTATCTACCCAATCTCGAAAAGGAGATGATCGTAAAGGGGAACTGAAATCATTTATACTTCAAATAAATGAACGGAATCGCATCTGATGTTCTGATTTGATAAATAATTACGATCATCACAAAACAGAAAATTATTTTGTAGAGAAGATTTGATTTTTGAAAAGCAGTGAAAACATAATTTTTCACGGAGGTGGGGAGATAAATAAGGAACAGACCCAAACAGAAAACCATAAACAGTGTTCCATAATGGGCAAACCAACCTGGAATTACTTCTGGACTGAAATGTCCCACAATCCGTCCATATAATAACTTCAGATTTTCCATCGAACCCGATCTTGCCACTGCAAACGAAATACATAGAAAAATAAACGTCAGCGTTACACTCAGGTATCTATATATGTGAGCATTGAGCGTTTTCGACCATTTTTTTCTCCACTTCGATGTCCATGCTTCGTAACATAACGCGAGCCCATGCATGCCTCCCCATATCACGAAAGTCCATTTTGCATCGTGCCATATACCCGAAATCAGGAAGGTAACAATAATCGCGAAAGTAATTCCTGCCATCTTCCAGGAACGAAGATAAAATGAAAGTGGTAAGTATATATATTCATTCAGAAATGTGGAAAATGTAATATGCCATCTTCTCCAGAATTCTGTAACACTCGCCGATTTAAAAGGTTCGTTGAAGTTGTGCATAATCCGGAACCCCAGTAATAAAGCCAATCCTACCACCATATCTGTATATCCGCAGAAGTCGAAGAAAAGTTGTACTGTGTATGCAAAAATTGCAACAACATTCTCGAACCCTGAATAAAGTGCCGGGTTATCGAATATTCGATCTACATAATTATCGCCAAGATAATCTGCAATGACTGCCTTCTTAAAATAACCGGTGATAATTAATAGGAGCGCAGTGCCCAGTTCCGCCGCTGTAATCGGAAAATATTGTTTGAATTGAGGCAACAGCTCTCTGGCGCGGGTAATCGGACCGGTAATGATATTCGGAAAAAAAGAGACGTACAAAAGATAGTGAGAAAAATTAGTTTCCGGTTCTTCAATCACCTCACGATATACATCAATAATATAACTGATTGATTTAAAGGTATAGTAAGAAATTCCAACCGGAACCAATATATTGAATGGAATAAAATCGCCTTTCCCGCCAAAAATCGAATGTATTGACTCGGCAAAGAAATTTGTGTATCGGAAATAAACAAGTAGCGAGAGATTCACCAGCACTGAGTATAACATGAGAACTCGTTTCTTCCATTCTTTCTCCGAACGATGAATTAAATGCGCTGTAATAAAATCATTCAATGCGATTCCACATACCATCAACACAAATAAGTTTCCAATCCGGTAATAAAAATATAGTGAGAATGCGAGTAAAATACCAACCCTTACTTCATTCCATTTATGAAATAAAAGTTGAAGTGCATAAATGAATGTAAATAAAATAAGAAACGCAGAAGAATAAAATATCAGCGGATTTTTGGGCTGATATAGCAATTGATTAAAAAAACTATTCACCGAATCAAAAAAGTTCATCCCGATTCTTCAATTGCTGATTATCAGAATCATGCCCGGTCTGATGAGATTGCTGTTGCTTAGTCCGTTCAACTCTCTTAGGCGATTTACGGTAATATTATATTTCGTTGCAATATCCCAAAGTGTGTCGCCGGGCGCTACAACATGTGTAACACTTCCTGCACCCGGAGTCACATTGCTTCTTACTACCGGCGCATCGGCAGGTGTTGCCGGAAGAATTTTATCGAAATGCAACGGTGCTATTTTGCAACTGTCCATTGCCAAAGATGGATTCACCAAATAATTCATGTAGGTATTTAGCAACGTATTTG
>JAHEYM010000230.1 GCA_023251595.1 Bacteroidota bacterium | reverse complement strand
TTTCCGAACCCATCAGAAGGCATATTTACTATTCATACGACTATCGGAACATCAGATGCGATTGAATTGACGGTGAAAGATGTTCTGGGGAATATTCTATATTCTGCTTCTGAAAAAAATAAAAAAGATGAATATTCTAAAACGATAGATCTGTCAAACAATAGTAAAGGGATTTATTTTCTGAATATACAACGCGGAAATTATTCATGCACGAAAAAAATTATTCTGAATTGATGGCGGTGATGTTTAGAAAATATTAATTGCATTATATGGAACAAATTCACCATCACCATCACCGTCACCATCACAGCAGCGAGTCGAAACAAAAGACGAGGGCGAATAGAAAAATTGCCAAACGCATTGGTAGCAAGTACGCACTTATTTCAATATCGCTGGGATTATCCATCGCTGCGGTTTTTATGATTATTCTGAGTAATGCCAGTGAAAGCTGGACAGACACTACAGAAACATTTTTATCCATCATCATGGATTTTAAATTAATATTCGGATTCTCTGTACTCGTTTTTTACTTCTCCGCCTATATGTTCGGAAAAATCGCCGGGAAACAGATTCTTCTTCATGGTAGAAATTATATACTGGTTGGTATTGTGACAGGATTTCTGATTCTTATTTCTGCTACGCTAACCGGATCTTTAGTGGGTTTTATGTATAATGTGGGAAATGCTTCAAATATGTCTGCAACTGTAAATAATTATTTTTACAAACCCATTACCTGGGTTATTCTGTTTGGAACTGTACCAGTTCTTGCAGTAGGAAGTTTATACGGATATCTCGTCATCCGTCAGAAAAGAATGCTGAAACAGTGAAGAAGAAATTTCATTTTTATAAGTACCTTTACAATCCGCAAAAAACCCTCACCGCATGAAAAAATATTTAGCATTAATTATCTTATTTTTCGCTCTTGGTAATATTAAAGGGCAAACACTTCCCAACTCCGATTTCGAAAGTTGGACATACACAGCAAGCGACACCGTACCTATCGGTTGGGCATCTTCTTCCGGTTTTGGTGAAAATTGGACGACCGATGCACATTCAGGAGTGTATGCGGTCTCCCTCTGGAACTGGTATTGGTATGCTCAGGGGTTGTTGGTAAATGGAGATCAGAGTGGCTCGTGGAATGTAGTCGGAGGAGGAACGCCCATTTCTTCTAAACCTTTAAAACTAACCGGCTGGTATAAATACATGCAAGTACCTCTCCCCACGGATTCTGCGGTTGTTGAAATTATTTTAAAAAAATATAACGCAATCTCACATACTGCCGACACTATTGGTTATGGAATTACTTTTTTAGGAAGCTCCGACAATTATCAATATTTCGAGGCTCCAATAACAGATTGGTCGCCGCTTGTGACGCCGGATTCAATCATCGTGCGATTTAAATCGAGTGATCATGCCTTCTGTGATACTGCATCAACAACCGGATGGTGCGCGTATTTTAATGTTGATGCTGTTGCTTTGGTATCGCCTGCAGGAATATTAATTCCTTCTGAAAATATTTTCGGCTCTTCTGTTTCGCCTAATCCGGTGGACGACATTACAACGATTACAACGGGAGGAAATATTCAACATGGAACTTTAATAGTGATAGATGTTGCAGGCAAATTAATTTCTAAAGTGACTGAAATTGCAGGATCTTCATTTCAGATAGATGCAGGTTCACTTCATTCCGGTGTTTATTTTTATAGTTTTGAAGATGGTGAAAAAATTGTTGCACGTGGCAGATTGATGAAATTATAAATATATATGTAAACATGAAACACAAAGGTATCGTCATCACAGCAATTCTTCTCGTACTTGCATTAGGAAATTATTTCAGGATATCTGACAGCAATATTCGCGTAGTCGACTTCTTCTCAATTCTTGTTATTGGTGCGTTTTTCGGCGTTTTAATCGTGCAGATATTTAATGTTCTTCGGGAGAAGGAAAAGGAGAATAAGGAGTAAGGTTTCTTCATTTTTTTCAACTGTGGCAGTAAAATAATTGGTGCACGCGGAATTGAACTGGTTATAATGATCCGGA
Organism: Bacteroidota bacterium; assembly: GCA_023251595.1. GTDB lineage: Bacteria > Bacteroidota > Bacteroidia > AKYH767-A > JABDAW01 > JAHEYM01. Next base: position 4,594 of record JAHEYM010000230.1, on the reverse strand, counting down.
TTTAAAATGACAAAAAACAATACTATCAATGTGAAAGAAACAGAAATTACAATCATCTGTCAAGATAAAACAGACTTTATCAGTTTGACTGATATGACCAGTAATTTAAATGAGGTTAGTGGACATATCCGAAAATGGATAACAAAAAAAAATACGTTGGAATACGTTTCTATTTGGGAGTCAATCAACAACTCTGATTTCAATTACCCTGAATTCAGGGTAATTGAAAAGGGAGCGGGAGTTAACAGATTCATTATGTCCGCAGGTCAATGGATAGGCAGAACGGCAGCGAAAGGCATAATAGTTAAAGCAGGAAGATTCGGAGGAACTTATGCTCACAGGGATATTGCTTTTCATTGTGCTATGTGGCTCAGTCCGGAATTTCAGATATACCTCGTCAAAGAATTTCAGCGTCTAAAGGAAAGTGATAATGACCGCCTGCAATTAGAGTGGAACCTGCAACGCACTTTGGCAAAAGTCAACTACCACATTCACACCGATGCGATAAAAGAAAAATTAATTCCGACATCACTTTCAAAAGAGAAATTAAATTTCGTATATGCTGATGAGGCAGATATGCTCAACATGGCTTTGTTTGGCTTGACAGCAAAGCAATGGCGTGATGCCAACCCGAAAGCAGAAGGCAACATTCGTGATGCAGCAACGATTGAGCAATTAGTTGTATTGAGTAACCTGGAAAGTATCAATGCTGTTTTGATTCATCAGGGATCAAGGCAAAACGAACGCTTGCAACAACTTAATCAGATTGCCATTTCACAAATGAAATCGTTGATCGGCAATGCTCAGATCCGCAAATTGAAAAAGTAACTGATGAATAAGGGCCTGCAAACTCAATTCACTGCTGAAAATCTCTGACGGAGTTGGTAAAATGATAGCGATCTATATGCTGGAATCAAATTTCTGGTAACGTAACAATATGAGTATGAATGTGTCTACTTACCATTAGTCTTCGTGTCTCATTGTTTCCTTCTTGCAGACCACCTGCATGAATATTTCCAAAAAGCGCGTCGTAATAAGTGCTTCCGCGATCATCGGTAAAGTCTTTATTTAGAAGTGTATATTGTTTTGAAGTAAATTTCAAAATTAATTTCCAATCACCAAACCTGTTTTCCGGTGAAGGAATAAGAATTGGATTTATCTCATCAGTCTGAATCGTGCATCCTGAAGAGGGAAGAGATTCGAATTTATTTTCAAATCTGTCTACTAATAGAGGTTTATGCAGTTCGATCAGAAGATTTATATATATTAATTGTTCAAAATCTTGAATATTTTCTTTGCTGAAGACCTCATTAAAAAACTTGTCATCTCTATTAGTTATTCCACCTCCCACCTTTCCTTTCGACCATCTGAGTTTTTCATATTCCCGATATATCATATCTTTGAATTCCGGAGGAAAACAGTTGGACGCTTGATTGAATTTGTTCGAAGACATGCTGATCTCCCACTCTTCAGTAAAGTAAACAACTCTATTGTTCATTGAAGTTCCCATTTCTCAAAAAGACTAAAAATCCTTTTAAATAGAAAGTGATGCCCGGGCATTTGTCAGTTGTCAGGGGTGAAATGTCTCAAGAGTTTTGCAGCCCTCGCCTTCCCTATAACATTTTGAATCTCTTCTGTTGAAGCCTCCCTTATTTTTTTCACCGAACGAAAATGATGCAGTAATAACTCGACTGTTTTTACACCGATTCCTTTTATTTCGGATAGTTCTGATTTGTTCATATTCTTCTGCCGTTTCTGCCGGTGATGAGTTATTCCAAAACGATGTGCCTCATCGCGAATATGCTGAATGACTTTTAACGTTTCACCTTTTTTATCCAAATATAATGGATATTGATCGCCGGGATAATATATTTCTTCCAAACGTTTTGCAATTCCAATAATTCCGATTTTTCCTCTTAATCCGAGCTTCTCCAAACTTTCGAGAGCTGAACTCAATTGTCCTTTTCCGCCATCGATGATGATAAGTTGTGGTAGAGATTGTTCTTCATCGATCATACGTTTGTAACGACGGTAAACAATTTCTTCCATCGAAGCAAAATCGTCGGGTCCCTCTACCGTTTTTATGTTGAAGTGCCGGTAATCCTTTTTGGATGGCTTGCCATCTCTAAATACCGTTACCGCCGCGACTGCATTTGTGCCCTGCAAATTTGAATTATCAAAACACTCAATGTGAACGGGACGTTCAGTCAGTCTCAAATCGGTTTTCATCTGATCGAGAATTTTCTCCACCCGATTACGCGGATATAATTTCTCATATTGTTGTAATTTATCACGCATATAATATTTCGCGTTCTTTTCTGAAAGATCGAGAAGATGTTTTTTATCACCTACTTTGGGAACAGTTAGAATTACTCCTGGTATTTCTATGTCCAATTTTATAGGAAGAATAATTTCTTTTGAAACACTCTCGAATCGTGTGCGGAGTTCTGCGATGGCAAGTAACAATAATTCTTCTTCGGGTTCATCCAATTTCTTTTTGATCTCTAATGTATGTGATTGAACAATCGCACCACTGAACACCTTGAAATAATTTACAAAAACATACTGATCGTTCGATGCCAGACTAAACACATCAACATTGTGAATATTGGGCGAAACGATAATCGATTTGCTTTTATAATTTTCGAGTAACTCCAGCTTCTCTTTCACCACGAGAGCGTTTTCAAACTCAAGATTTTTGGAATATTTCTCCATTAAATCTTTAAGGTAGTTAATGACCCCATGAATATTACCTTTAAGAATTTCCTTTATTTGTCTGATCTTTTCATCATAATCTTCTTTGAGCTGCAGCCCTTCACAAGGACCTTTGCAATTTCCTATATGATATTCCAGACACACTCTGAACTTGTGTTTCGAAATATTATCATCTGAAAGATTCAAAGTGCAATTGCGCAGAGGAAATAATTGTTTAATCAGATCCTGCAAAGTGTACATCATTCTGACATTCGCGTACGGACCGAAATACTGCGATCCATCTCTGATCATTCTTCTTGTTGCGAATACTCTTGGAAATGCTTCGTTCTTAATACACATCCACGGATATGTTTTGTCATCTTTCAACATGACATTATATCGAGGCTGATGTTTCTTAATCAAATTATTTTCCAACAACAAAGAATCCATCTCAGTATCCACGACAATCACTTTGATATCGGCAATTTTTCTCACCAACATACCGGTTTTGCCGGTTTCATATACATCCCGATTAAAATAAGAAGAAACCCGTTTCTTGAGATTTTTCGCTTTCCCAACATAAATAATTACCCCGTTTTTGTCAAAATACTGATACACACCGGGCTTGTCGGGGAGTGACTGTACAATCCTCATAATGGATTCAGGTGCCTTCATTTTATGTTTTGATCTGTCCACTTAATTCTTAAACGTAAACCAATTATTTGCACAGAAATTCCAGATCATAACTACCCCCATCGCAAAAGCTTTCGCAACATAAAAGTTTTTTCCTTTACCGGTATGAAGAAGATAGAGAATACCGGTATTAATCAGAAGTCCTATAAGAGCAATCAGAATGAAATGCGAGTATTCCTTAAATATTTCAGGGTTGTGACTTTCAAAAGTCCATATTCTGTTTAGAAAATAATTTGAACTCGCCGCAACACTAAATGCCAACGCATTTGAAAGATATTTATGTAATCTGAGTTTCTCTTTCAATAAATAAGTCAAACCAAAATCGATCACTACGCCTGATCCGCCGACGACACAAAATCGTAATACTTTCCCGAACATATCCTGTTCAAATAATAAATTCGGGAAATATAAAAGATGTAATGTCATCATTTTGGAGTAGTGAAAGCTACTTTATACAATTCTAACTGTATATGTAGCCAGCATAAAATTGCAGGAACAGCCATCAGACAGTATGGAACTATAAAATTGTTTTTTAGAGATTTCGGGAAAAGATCGGTTGGTGAAAGAGCAATCAAAATGAATGACAAAATAAATAATCCTATTTGCAGTGTTTTTTTTGATGAGGTGAGAAACCACGCTGTTATCCCGGTCATCGCAATAATATAGGTAGGTGATTCTGCACGGTGATTAAAAATCACCACCCATATCAGGAGCGAAAAAAAGAACAATTTTCTGAAGAATGGATCTCCATATTTTTTATATCCCAAGAGCGGAATGCAAAATAATACGATTCCTGTTAATTGAATTATTTTGTTCGATATTCCTGCGTGCAACCAGGTTTCAAGAATTCCGGTAACAGAAAATCCATGAATGTAAGTCTGATCTTCCGCCAGCAATTTTCCCCAGCTTTCATACAAATATTTAAGTTGCTCGAAAGGAACAACAAGAATCGGTAAAGTCAATAAAATAATCATACTTACCAAAGCGGATATCATGAAACGGATTTTCCCGGGATAAAATAATATTAATATAAGCGCGGCGAGACTGAATATCTTGATAAACGATGCGAGGATAATTAAAAAGGCAGCTGTACCTGGTTTGCCAGATTCCATCATCGAAAAAGAATAAATAAGAAGAGCTGCCATCAGGGCGTTGCTTTGACAGGACTGAATCGAGGAAATTAATACCGATAAAATCAACCAGAAAT
>JAHEYM010000229.1 GCA_023251595.1 Bacteroidota bacterium | reverse complement strand
TGTGTCAGTCGTAAGTCGTAAGCCGTCAGTAGTCAGTCGTCAGTCGTCAGTAGCCATTCGTAACTGGTTTACTGATATTTTGAAAAGGTAACTGAGTTAGAAGTTTTTCTTCGCGCCTTCGTGCCTTCGTAGCCAATTTCCCTTTTTTGAGAAGTGAAGCGATGCTAACTCTCAAAAAAATTGTATCTTTATAAAAAATTTCAGTTCTCCCAACAATGAAAAAATCCCTCCTGTTATTATTCGGTCTGGCATCGCTCATAATGAATGCCCAAATTGTTAAAATTCCCGATGCCAATTTCAAAAAAGCGCTGATAAAATTGGGCGTAGATAAAAACAAAGATGGCGAAATTCAGGCAAGCGAAGCTCTCCTCATAAATGAATTAATTCTGAGCGGCGATTCGATCCGTTCTTTGGAAGGAATTTCCGCATTTACTAATATCCTAAAGCTTTATTGTAACTACAACGAACTAAAGATTTTGGATTTGTCTCACAATATCCTTCTCGAAGAAATTGAATGTATGGGTAACGAATTAACAACTTTAGATGTATCAAAAAACACCAAACTGAAGGTGCTTATTTTGACAGATAATAAGCTTACATCTCTTGATGTAACAAAAAATATCATTCTTGATGATCTCGAATGCGGTGATAATACGCTATCAGTCTTAAATCTTGCGGAAAATCCTCATTTAAGAATTCTCAAATTCAAAAATAATCAAATTGCCCTGATCGATATATCAAAAAACATAAAACTCGAAGCATTGAATTGTCCGGGAAATAAATTAACTGCTTTGGATTTGTCGAAGAATCCGAATATTTATGCTCTGCATTGCGAAAGTAATCAACTTACGTCGTTAGATTTGACACATATTATTAAATTGAATACTTTTGCTTGTGAAAAAAATTCGCTGACGAAAATTTTAATTTCCGAAAGTTTTGTTGTGGATGATAGATTTACAAAAGACGACACAGCAGAATATGTTATCGTGCATTGACAAATGAAATATCCACGTAAATTATCTTCCGGCGCAAATAATACGGTCATCGTTTTAAGCGATACCGAAGTCGGGAAATTGTATGTGGGCGACACCCGTTCAGAGATCGGTTCTGAAGCTGAGAAAATGCAGTTTGCGAATCGGATAAATAATTTAGTTGCGAAATTTATCCGTCTCGATTTTAATGAAACTATCCAAGCCGAAATGCTGGTGATGGAACGTATTTATCCAATAGATTTCAGGTCTTACGAAGTAGAGATTCGGGAACTTTGGTTCGATGTTTTTGTGGATGAAATAACAGCATTACATACGGCAGGTTTTGTACATCGTGATTTAAAACGTCCGTCCAATATTCAGGGTCTGGCTTTCGATAATATATTATTGACCCAAACCGGTCTCCGCTTAATCGATGTAGGTATCTCCGCTCTCCGTTCTCAGGTGGGTGATAAAATTTTTGATAAATATATAGAAATCGAAATTAACGAAATAGAAGAGTTCAGAACTTATTTTTTGAATCGGTAAAAAATGAAAAAACTCTTTTTGGTTTTATTTGTTCTCTGTTCGTTGTTCTCTTTTCATTGCTTTCCGCAAAGACAGGATCGAATCTGGGTATTCGGCGATTCGGTTGGGATTGATTTTAATAATTTAAGCAATCCGACTGTTTTCACGGTTCCCACAGTGACTGTACCAGATGAAGGTTTTGCTTCCGTTGCTGATAATAATGGAAATTTGTTATATTACATGGGACCAGCCAGAAATACTAACTATCAAAATTATTCTGGCGTATACAATGGATCGTTTCAAATGATTCAAAATGGCGATTCTCTCTTTACTAATAGAAGTTTTACGCAGGGTGACCTCTTTATTCCAGAAAATGCAGATACTGACAAAACATTATTGTTTTATATTTGGGATGATTGGAATGGTCCACCATGGAGTGGGTTGGCTTATGCAAGATTAAGTCGCTATGCCAATAGTGGAGGCGGTTCTGTTCTAATGCGTGACAGTTTAATTTTTATTGATGAACTCGCTGAAAAGATTACCGCAGTGAGACACGCAAATGGTCGTGACTGGTGGATCATCGCAAAAGCAGATTCAAGTGATAAATTTTATAAGATATTAATTCAGAATGATAGCATTATTTATATGGGGTACCAAAGAATAGGACCTTCTTTTCCGCCACTTTCCACCTATATTATTCAGGGACAGATGATATTCGACCGTGCAGGAGATAAGCTTGCTTATGTGGGAACGGGCTGGCCAAAAGTTGCCGTGTTAGATTTTGATCGCTGTACCGGTATTTTCAGCAATTACAGAGGTTATCATACTCCAAACACTTCGAATTATGGATGTTCATTTTCACCTACAGGGAAATATGTATATGTTTCTGACTTTGACAGGCTTTATCAAGTAGATGCTGAATCGCCTGACACAATGAATTCATTTAATTTAATCTATCAGGATGACTTGACAGATTCATTCTTAATCGGTGCATCATTGCTTGCTCCAGATGATAAAATTTATATCGTGAGTGGGTTTGAATCTGAACCTAATAATGTTTTCGATCACAGAAATATGAATTTATCGGTTATTCAAAATCCGAACAACCCAGGTGTTTCATGCAACTTCGACACATTAGCTTTTCACCTTGGTGGACACCGTGCATATGGAGGTCTTCCAAACATGGTAAATTACAATCTTGGGCCTTTGATAGGCAGTCCTTGCGATACGCTAACTGTTGGTGTTTCAGAGAAAAAAGACAAGAATGATCAAATTAACATTTTTCCCAACCCCGCCACTAACAATGTAACAATTTCCAGCAATAATAACTTCAACATAAAATTAATATTGTATGATTTAGATGGAAGAGAGACTCTGAAATATTCATCAGATTTTTCAAGAAATTATTCGATTTCTCTTTCGAATATTCCGAATGGCGTTTATATTATGTCGGTTGGTTTGGGTGAAAAAAATATTATATATAAAAAGTTGGTGGTGATAAAATGACGCTTATATATTTGCTTTTATTTAATTTTATCTAAAATACATAAGTGAGTACCGTCCGGAAATCTTCACCGATTGTTTCATTCGCCTTGGTTTTTTGTGATCTTGCACGATCAAAACAGATTGCTTCGGTCGCAAGCTCCCTCGCAATGACGGAATACCTTCGCGTCAGGTAGGCGGGTGGTCTGGAGGGAGGGGAGCAGGCGTAGAGAATTTTATTTTAAAATGGATTTAATTTCGCCTGCTTCCCTCCCTCCAAACCTGTGAATGATGCGATCGTCATCACGAAGGAAGTCGTTAAATAATGTTTGGTCTGGCACTCGTAATAGCGACTTCCTGAAGTGATCTGTAGTGCATTTCGGACGGCAAACTTTAAGTGAAATGGGATTCATTTTGATCGAAACAGAATTGCATTAACTATTACTTGCTCATAAATTCAACATTTAATACCTTCGCAGATATATTCTTCATTTAATTAATTATCTGAAAATCCTAATAACGCATGGAGTTTGAAAATACGCATTCCGATGCTGAGTGTTTAGGTCTTCTACTTAAGATTCGTGGTGGTTATTCTTCTTTTTTGAATTTGATTGTTCCTGAAGGATGGAGAAAAAGTGCCTTTGTCGAGTTTTTCCACCCCACAGCGCAGCAGCAATATGAAGAAGCGTTAATTTTTATTGAAAATTTAAATAAATGGCATAAAAGTGAGAAAGAGGAAGAACCAATTTTGTTGTCAGATTATTCTCAAGACCTTTCTGATGTTGATGAAGATAAAGAGTCCTTAACTCTTCTGGGGCTTTGTCTTTGGGATATATTCTCCCACAATCATAGCGTGGTAGATGAAGATGGAATTGAATACGACCTTGGTTCTTTTCGGGGAAGTGCAGGTTTTATTGCAGAGTTTATTAATGAAAAAGTTATCGATGATTCAGATTGGATGAATATGGACTATATGGAGTTTTACATGGGTACAATTTGGATTGATGGAAGGGGAAACCTCCAACCTTTTTATGAATATATATTTTCTGTTTTAAAAAAGGAAAAATGTGATTGGAAATATTCCTTCCCGAGAATGGGCTTGATCCGTTTTCAGAAGGAAGATACCCCGGCTCTCGAGGACTATGACCCCGGAAAAGCGATGGAACAGGAAATTGAAAAGACGAAAGTCGATGATTTTCAAAAAGAATTAGATCACATTTATAATGAAGAATTTGAAGAAGCTAAATACAATGTTCCATCACCAGTCGTTGTCGCCTATAAAAAGATCTATGGAGTTTTTCCGGATGGGCATCCCCAGAAAGTTAAATAAACCTCAAAATTTGAAAAAATATTATTCCTCAATAATTCTTTTAATTTTCGGTGGACTACTTATCAAAACACAAGTTGTATTCGGTGACAGGTGTTCTGGCTTGGTTGAATTGGCTGAAATTTTATTTTTTAGTCTGATTTATTTGGTTGTATTGTTTGTGATTATGATAATTTACGTTGTTCGTAAAGCATTTTATGATAAACCGATGAATTATATTCCCCTTTGGATTTCATGTGTTATTCTTGCGCTGTTTTTTGTAACCCATTTTGCTCTCTGTGGTATGTTTGAAAGTGAGATTAGAATCTATGCATATATTAAAAATCACAGAGATTTAGATAAAAAATCTTTGACACTTCGACAAGATGGGTGTTTTGAAATTGAGACAGGGGGAGTTGATTGGGTTTGTCTTTATCCCGGCAAATATAAAATGAATGGAGATACAATTTTTCTGAATAGAAAGGTTCAAACATTTACGGATAGTCTGTTTTCAGATAAATACTTGATCGAGAAATCTGGAAAATATTTATATCCATTGGACAGGGAAGGCAAAACCCAAGATACAACGAGGCGGTTGACGATTAAAAACCCAAAGTGAAAAACATCTCTTTTGTATGATTTAAATGGAAGAGAATTTTTGAAATATTCTTCATGTTTTTCATTTAATTATTCCATTCTTTTTTCTCGCAAAATGTTATCTGCGTTAATCTGCACGAGCCCATAGCAAACGGTCTATAGCAAAGGACACAAACTCACTATTTTGAAATCATTCAAGGATTTATTACCTTCGACCTCATGTTCCCATTCATAATCGACCTCCACTGCGATCTCCTCTCTTATTTGCAAGAGGTTCCCGACGTCGATCCACGAAAAAAAGGTGGTATCGGTTGTTCTTTTCCTGCTTTGATCGAAGGAAATGTAAAAATGCAGATTATGGCAATCTACACTTCAACCCAAAAAGACAGCAGTGAATTAGGACTGAGACAGAGCTTAATATTTAAAGAAATTCTTACAAAATATAATGATCTCCTTTATTTTATATGCGATTCGGAGACACTAAACACGGTTTCGGAATCAAAGACAATTGGTGCTATTGCTGCCATCGAAAATGCTTCCGGATTTTGTGAAGAAAACGATAGTTTAAAAGATGGTTTTAGGAAATTGGAGAAGATTATTTCCAATACAGGCGGAATTTTATATATCGGACTTACACATCATACCGAAAATCGTTTTGGAGGTGGAAATACTTCCAAAGCAGGTCTGAAAGAAGACGGAAAAGCTTTGCTGGAATATGTGAATGGAAAAAAAATCGCCATCGATTTTTCGCACACCAGCGATGCATTGGCTTTCGAAATGATGAATTATATTTCAAAATATAATTTAGACTTACCTGTCATTGCAAGTCATTCGAATTTCCGGAGCGTATTCAATCATCCACGAAATTTACCCGACGATATCGCAAAAGAAATCATTAAACGAAATGGAGTAATCGGAATTAATTTTGTCCGTGCGTTTGTAAATAACGAAAATCCAAATGCGATTTATGATCATATCGATTATGGAATAACACTCGGAGGTGCTGACGCGCTCTGTTTCGGAGCAGATTTTTTCTATACCGACAGTCACCCTGACCAATCACGACGACCGTTTTTCCACAAGGAGCACGAAAATGCAGGTTGTTATCCCTCCATACAAAAAAACTTGTCGGAAAGAATATCTCCGGAACTAATTGAAAAGATAAGTAATTTAAATGTCATTAAATTTATTAAAAGAATATGGAAATAATTTTTTTAACCACTAACCACTAACCACTAACCACTAACCACTAACCACTAACCACTAACCACTAACCACTAACCACTAACCACTATTCACTATTCACTCTCTTAACCAACTCCTCCTGTTCGCGCTCATGCGTATGATGCGAGCCCGTCGCGGGACTCGCACTCTCGGGGCGTGAAATTAATTTAAGCGAAATTGTTTTAACCGTTCGCAAAAGATAACCCCAGGCTCCCATATTTTCCGGCTCCTCCTGCGCCCAAATATATTCTTTTGCATTTTTATATTTTGCAATAATTTCCTGAAACTGTTTTTCGGGAAATGGATATAATTGCTCGATCCTCACAACCGCTGCCCCTACCCAAATAGGGAGGGGAATGTCAAACTCCTCCCCCTTTTGGGGGAGGCTGGGTGGGGGCAAGGAAGCACAAATGTCGTAATACACCTTCCCCGAACAGAACACAACTCTTGTTACTAAATTTAAATCTGCACTTTCATCATCAATAATTTCTTTGAATTTTCCATCTGCTAATTCATCTAATTTCGAAACACAAA
>JAHEYM010000013.1 GCA_023251595.1 Bacteroidota bacterium | reverse complement strand
TTCTATATTTGCGTTTTGCTATTGCTTATTGGCATATTCATGTCGTATATTTGATAAATGCAAGAAATGGCATACAAGTATGATAAAATCCTCCTCGTAGATGATAACGAAATCGACAATTTCGTGAATCACCGTATGATGGAGATCGTATCTTTTTCCCGCCATATCGTGTTGAAACAGTCTGAAAAAGAGGCACTTGCCTATCTTCGGAATGAGTGCCAAAAAGATGCAGATTACCCGGATTTTGTGTTCATCAGCCCCGGGGTATCGAGCGATGCGGGTAGCAATTTCACTCAGGAAGTAAAGAAACTAAGTTCTAACCCAAGCAAAAACAAAGTCATTATCCTGTCCATTTTCGACGATCCCGATCATTTGAAGATGATTGAGAAACGGATTTCGGTGTTCAAAGCGCTCTCAAAGCCATTGACTATCGAAGAATTGAACAAAATTTAAAAAATATTCCCCTCTTGAGAGGGGTTAGGGGTGTGTTGCCCCGACTGAGCACTATTTTCGTTTTGCCCGGAAGAAATTCACCATCAGTTCTGCACATTCTTTTTCCAAAATTCCGCCTGTGAGTTGGGTCGAGGGGTGAAGTAATTTCTCACCAAATCTAAGAAAGCCTGCCTTGTCATCGCCGGCACCGAAAACAATCCGCCCAATTTTCGCCCATGCAGTTGCCCCCGCACACATTACGCAGGGCTCAATGGTGACATACAAAGTACATTCATCTAAATATTTACCTCCAAGATAATTCTGCGCCGATGTAATTGCCTGAATCTCGGCATGTGCGGTACAATCGACAAGGCGTTCAGTTAAGTTGTGTGCTTTTGCAATGATGATACCTTTGCAAATCACGATTGCACCGACCGGAACTTCACCCTCGTCATAAGCATATCTGGCTTCTTTCAAAGCCTCCGTCATAAATAAAGAGTCGGTTTGTATGATGGGATTCATATAGAGCTTTTCGAAGTGCGAAAATAGACACTAATTTCATGAATTTTTACAGTTTGCCCCGTTTTTCGAGGAATTGTTTTGTGCTAATTTTGTTTGCGCGCAGATTTTGCAGATTTTCGCAGATATATATATATTCAGCATATCTGCGTTTATCTGCGAAATCTGCGCGACACATTTATTTCGATAAAATAATTTTCTTTACAAATGATTTCTCGCCATCGGTTATTCTGCAAAAATAAATTCCATCACATTGTCTGCTTAAATCAATTTCTGTTTTTTCGGGTTGAAGTTTTTGTGAAAGAATTTTTTCACCCATAATATTATATATTTCTAAATCACAATTATTGTTTTTTAAAGGCGAGCTATTGAATGTGAATTTGCCGGAGGAAGGGTTGGGGAAAAGAGCAGATGATTCCTCTGTTCCGGTGATCTCAATTCCATTAATTAGATTCGATAATTTTGCGACGAACATATCCCTTCCACCCGCGTTGGTCAAGGAGAATGGACCAAGTGCGATTGTGGGACTCTCGAATTCACCTGAAACAATAACGTGACCGGATGCATCGGTTGCAACGGAAAGAGCCTGTTCCCATGTAGTTCCGCCTACAGATTTTGCCCAGATTGCATTTCCATTAGGATCATATTTTGTAACAAACATGTCAAAAGTGTTGTCTGATGGATCAGGATTTATTAAAGTCGTGGAACCGAAAGTCAGAAAATGACTTGAGAAATAACCAGCAATAATAATATTATCACTTGCATCCACTGCTACAGCCATCGCTTCCTCGGTTCCAGGTGATCCCGCAGCCTTAGCCCATAAAAGATTGCCGTTAGGTCCATACTTGGCAATTAACAAATCCTGACTACCTGAACTGTTCGAATTCACAATGAGAAAAGATCCGAAATAAAACCATGGTGTCTGAAATAACCAACAACAATTACATTGCCTGCATGGTCAATTGCGACAGAATTACCCTGTTCGGTATCAGCACCTCCCGCGCTCTTCGCCCACTGCCAACTCGGTGCTTGCGCAAAAGCCGATATATTACAAAACAAAATAAATGCAATTAAATAAATTCTGTTTTTCATGGTTTGGAATTGAAACCGTGGAATTTATTGAAGCTTTAAAGATACGGAATGTGTTTGGTTAATTTCTTAATAGATATTATCTTTGCCTAAACTTTAATACTTTTTCTATGCTTAAGGCACATACTTTCGACACTTTGGCGTTTGCCAAAAAACTTATCGCCGGCGGTTTCACTCAACAACAGGCTGAAACTCAAGCAGAAACGATTGCAGAAATGATGATTGAAAACTTCGCTACAAAAAAAGACCTTGAACAAGGGCTAAAAGATCTGGAACACCGTCTCACCATTCGTATGGGGGCGATCCAAGCAGGTTCAATCGCCATTCTCGTTGCCCTAATGAAGTTACTCTAGACTATGAAAATGCGATCACATACTTGCGGGGAACTGCGAATGGCGGATGCGGGTACGAATGTTACACTATGCGGCTGGCTTCAACGTTCGCGCGATCTCGGGGGAATGACATTTCTCGATCTCCGCGATAAATACGGAATTACGCAGGTGGTTTTTAATATGGAGAGCAATGCTGCTCTTTGCACACAGGCACGAGCACTCGGTCGCGAGTTCGTTTTGCAAATAACAGGAACCGTTGCCGAACGCAGCAATAAAAATCCCAAAATGCTTACCGGTGATGTAGAAATTACTGCTCAATCGATAACCGTTTTAAACGAATCGAAAATTCCACCTTTCACTATCGAAGATGAAACGGATGGTGGAGAAGAGTTGAGAATGAAATATCGTTATTTAGATCTGCGAAGAAATATAGTAAGTAAAAATCTCCGTCTTCGTCATAAAATGGCTCAGCAAACAAGAGTTTATTTAGACGGAGAGGGCTTCACCGAAATAGAAACTCCTGTGTTAATTAAATCTACTCCCGAAGGTGCGCGCGATTTCGTTGTGCCTTCGAGAATGAATCAGGGTGAATTTTATGCACTTCCACAATCACCTCAAACATTTAAGCAATTATTAATGGTGGCGGGGATGGAGAGATATTATCAAATGGTGAAATGTTTTCGAGATGAGGATCTCCGCGCCGACCGTCAACCCGAATTTACACAAATCGATTGCGAAATGTCTTTTGTAAGACAGGAAGATGTTTTGAATATGTTTGAAGGTCTCGCGAAACATTTATTTAAATCGGTACTAAATATAGAAATGAACGAATTTCCAAGAATGACATTCGACGAAGCGATGCGACTTTATGGAAATGATAAGCCCGATCTCCGATTCGAAATGAAATTCACTGAATTAAATTCCATTGTCAAAGGTTGTGGTTTTAAAGTGTTTGATGATGCCGAATTAATTATCGGAATTACCGCACCGGGTTGTGCAGAATATACCAGAAAACAATTAGACGAATTAACTGAATTCGTAAAACGCCCGCAAATAGGTGCTTCGGGACTGGTATATGCAAAATATCAGCAAGACGGACATATTAAATCTACTGTCGATAAATTCTATACTCCTGAACAATTAAAAGTTTGGGCAGAAACGATGAATGCAAAACCGGGCGATTTAATTTTAATTCTCGCAGGTGAAAAAAATAAAATCCGGAAAGCATTATCGGAGTTGCGTCTCGAAATGGGAACCCGATTGGGACTCAGAGATCGTAATAAATATATTGCACTTTGGGTAACAGATTTTCCCTTGGTTGAATGGAATGAAGAGGGGAAACGTTGGCATGCAATGCATCATCCGTTTACTTCACCCAAACCAGAAGACGTTCCCTTACTCGACAAAGATCCGGGCGCTGTGAGGGCGAATGCTTATGATATGGTGATTAATGGTGTGGAAATAGGTGGCGGTTCGATTCGTATTCACAATAAAGAATTACAGGGAAAAATGTTTGAGGTGTTGGGATTCACAAAAGAACAGGCACAATCACAATTTGGTTTTTTAATGAACGCTTTTGAATATGGAGCACCACCCCACGGAGGTGTTGCATTTGGTTTCGATCGTTGGTGTGCAATGTTTGGTGGAAGTGATAGCATCCGCGATTACATAGCATTTCCAAAAAATAATTCCGGTCGAGATGTGATGATTGATGCACCTTCTGATATTTCCGAAGAACAATTAAAAGAACTTGGAATCCGGATTGTTCAACCGGAATAAATGAGTTCGAACAAAAAAATTCTTGTTACCGGAGGAACCGGACTCGTCGGGTCTCAGTTGCTTTTTGATTTAATTTCTTCAGGAAGAGAAGTGCGCGCTTTGCGAAGATCAACGAGTAAGCAGGAAATCACAAAAAGAATTTTTAAATGGAACTCGCCCGAAAAAGCTGAAGATTTATTTTCAAAAATCGAATGGGTTGAAGGCGATATTCTGGATTTATATAGTATTGAAGATGCGTTGGAAAACATAGTTGAAGTTTATCATTGCGCGGGAATTGTTTCTTTTCACAAAGGTGACTTCAACCGAATATTAAAAATTAATATTGAAGGTACGGAAAATATCGTAAATCAGATTCTGGTGAAAAACGAAGCCCGTCTTTGTTTTGTGAGTTCTACTGCTGCCCTCGGAAGAACCGACGATGGTAAAATGATGGATGAAAAAAGCAATTGGAAACATTCAAAACATAATTCCGGATACGCTATATCAAAATATTGTGCCGAAAAAGAAGTCTGGCGTGGAATAGAAGAAGGACTGTCGGCAGTCATCGTAAACCCTTCCGTAATCATCGGTCCAGGCGATTGGCGAAGCGGATCTGCAAGCATGATATCGAAGGGAAAAAAAGGCATGCGTTATTATACTCCGGGCGTTAATGGATTTGTGGATGTTCGGGATGTCTCAAAAATAATGATCGGCCTTATGGAGAAAAAGATTCAAGCTCAGAGATATATTATTTCATCGGAAAATAAATTATACAGAGAAATTTTCGATCAGGTAGCAGACCATTTCCACAAACCACATGCATCCATTGCCGTGAGCAGAGGACTCTCTAACTTCGTTGTAAAACTAGATACATTGAAGTCGTTTATCTCGGGAACCAAATCTCTACTTACAAAAGAAACAGTAAACAGTGCCTTTCAGAAAAACGAGTATTCAAATACAAAAGTCATTTCCGAGCTCGGAATTAAATTTATTCCTGTAAATGAATCAATCACAGATTCGTGCAAGGCGCTGGAATCTAAAATTTAGTTGTTAATTGCCTGTTTTTTTGATATTTCATTCAACACCTGCTCATATATTTTGTCGAGTGTTAAAGGGTATAACATATAAAAATTATAACTCTTTTTAAAGTCTTTTGCGGTTGTGTTGTGAATTTTATATATATAGTCATAATAGCTTACAGAAATCTTCGCCACCGAATCCGGATTCAGATATTGAGTCGAGAGCGAAGCTTCGGCAATATGAACATCGACTAAAATTTCTACCATACTTTTCTTCGAAAGAATGTCGGGTGGGATGGTAGGTTCTTTCTTGAGACAGGAGCTGAGAATTACACCCATGATAAGCAGACAGAAATAGTTCCTGAAGAATTTCATCACACAAAGATACCATTTAAGTTTCTTTATGTTTTTAAACCCCTCGAATTCGAGAGTTTAAATCTGTTCCCACGAGTTAGCTGAAGTCCGGTCACTGAGCCTGTCGAAGCGACCTCATGCCAGGCACAGCAGGATGATACGTGTTCGGACGTGCGCCTGTAAGCGTTGCGAGCCGTTGAAATTCCTGATCGTAAGTGAACTTCTGATGGTAGTTTTTCTGATCGCGGATGAATTCCATCACCCGATCATGTTGTGAATGACTTACCGAAAAAGCACCGTAGCCCTTATCCCACGCGAATTTTTTCTCCATTACAGGTTGTTGGTTCATCCAATTGGAAGAATCGCCTTTAATATCACGCATAATATCGGCAATACTTTTTGTCGGATTGTGCTGAAAAAGCAGATGAACGTGATTACTCGTTCCATTAATAATTTCAGCCTGACATCCGAGACTATGCAAATGATCGGCTAAAATTTTCTGTAAATGACATTCAAGAATCGGCGTGATGACCGGTCGTTGATAAAATGTTGGGAAAACGGCATGAATCCACATGCGATAAAGAGTTGTTGCCATGTTTGAAAAGGTTTTAGAATGGTTAGAAAAACAATTATATGAATAAAAAACACAGTGTTAAATTTGCTACGAAGGCGCAAAGGCGCAAAGAAAACAGATTTAACGCTGCGAACTTAGGGTGTTCATTTTACAAAACCAAATAAAATAGAAAATTTATTTTTTATCTCTCAAACTTCAACCTCTCCCCACGTCCATGCTCCCCAAAAAATCCATCCTGATATACAATATTTCCATTCACGATGGTTAAAATAACTTTTGAGTGAAAAGTATTTCCTTCGAAAGGAGACCAGCTACATTTGGACAATATATTCTCTTTCTTCACCACCCATGGAGAATTTAAATCGAGTAATGCCAAATCTGCTTTATATCCCTCACGTATATATCCACGATCTTTTATTCTGAAACATTGGGCAGGAGCGTGACACATTTTTTCCACCACTTTCTCTACAGAAATTTTTCCTTCTCTGCATTTCTCCAACATAGCAACGAGACCGTGTTGTACTAAAGGTCCGCCCGAGGGACAAGCAAAATAATTCATTGCTTTTTCTTCGGCAGTGTGTGGAGCGTGATCGGTACCGATTACATCTATATAGTTATTGAGAAGCCCCGCGAATAATTCCTCACGATCATGTGCGCATTTAATGGATGGATTCCATTTAATCAAAGCACCCAATCGATGATAATCCGAATCGTCGAACCAGAGATGATGCACACAAACTTCGGCAGTAATTCTTTTTTCACGAAGTGGTAAAACATTCCCCAAAAGATTTAATTCTTTCGCAGTTGAAACATGTAATAAATGTAATCGTGTTCCGAACTTTTTAGCGAGTGTCACAGCTTTATCAGATGAAATATAACAGGATTCTTCATCCCTGATATCAGGATGAAATTCAACCGGAACATTCTCACCAAATTTCTTTTTAAATTGTTCTATATTATTTTTGATAGTCGTTTCATCTTCACAATGCGTAGCAACTAAAACCGGTGATTTAGAAAATATATTTTCGAGTGAAGACAAATTATCAACCAACATATTACCTGTCGATGCTCCCATAAATACCTTCACCCCACAAACAGAAGCTGGATCGGTTTTTAAAATCTCATCAATGTTCGTATTGGTGGCACCGAGATAAAAAGAATAATTGATCAGCGATTTTGTTTTTCCTAATTGAAATTTTTCCTCCAACAATTCCTGAGTTACCGTATTGGGAACTGTGTTGGGCATATCCATAAAAGACGTAACACCGCCTGCTGCTGCCGCTCTCGATTCTGTATATATTTCAGCCTTATGTGTTAATCCGGGCTCTCTGAAATGAACATGATCATCAATTATCCCCGGAAACAAATGTTTTCCAGAAGCATCAATCTCTTTCATATTTCCATTCGCAGAAATATGAGTTCCGATATTTTCGATACGATCGTCTTTGATTAAAACATCACCAACAAAAGATTTCCCTTCGTTGACGATCGTGACGTTCCGGATTAATATATTTGACAAATAATTAATAATTTATAATTAAAAATACAATTAAAGTAGAGACGCAATGCATTGCGTCTCTACGAATCAAATTTTTTATATTTTCTGAACATGCTGCGAAAACGCATTTGTATCACGCCAAAAAATGCTTCTTTGAAAATTTTTGTACTCATTTTTGAAACCCCTTCTTTTCGATCTGTGAATATAATCGGAACTTCTTTTAATTTGAAACCGTGTTTCCATGCGGTGAATTTCATTTCTATCTGAAAAGCATACCCCATGAATTTTATTTTATCTAATTCAATCGTCTCGAGAACTTTTCTGGTATAGCATTTAAATCCGGCTGTTGTATCGAGAATTTTCATGCCCGTTACAAACCGCACATAGGCAGAGGCATAATACGACATCAATACCCGACTCATCGGCCAATCGATCACACGAATGCCATGAATGTATCTCGATCCGATCGACAAGTCAGCACCTCCTGTTTTACATGCCTGATAGAGTTTTGAAAGATCATCGGGATTATGAGAAAAATCGGCATCCATCTCAAAAACGAATTGGTATTCACGAGCCAATGCCCATCTGAAACCGTGAATATACGCAGTTCCCAAACCAAGTTTTCCTTTTCTTTCTTCAAGAAAAAGTCTTTCAGGGAACTCCTGCATCAGCGATTTTACAATGGCTCCAGTCCCGTCGGGCGACGAATCATCGACGATGAGAACATGGAATGACTGATCGAGAGAGAAGACCTTTCGGACAATTTTCTCGATGTTTTCCTTTTCATTAAAGGTGGGAATAACTATCAGACTATCGGACACTTCAAAAATTTGAGGAAACGAAGGTAATTTATTCAGTTAACATTAACAATTCTTACCTATAAACGTCAAAATTTTATTAACTTTGCGCTCCCGAAAAATTAATTAAGATTATGTCGGAATTAAAGCGTAAGTATCAGGATTACAAGCAACTAGACCTTAGTTCAGTGGCGGGAAACGTCTTGAAATTCTGGGCGGAACAAGATGTTTTTCACAAAAGTATCAGTAACCGCGGCGATTCTTATGTTTTCACATTCTATGAAGGACCTCCTTCTGCGAACGGAATGCCGGGCATTCATCATGTCATGGCGAGGACCATCAAAGATATTTTTTGCCGATATAAAACGCTGAAAGGTTATAAGGTTGAAAGAAAAGGTGGTTGGGATACACACGGTCTTCCAATCGAATTGAGTGTTGAAAAAAGTCTCGGAATAACAAAAGTTGATATCGGGAAAACTATTTCGGTCGAAGATTACAACAAAGCTTGCAGACGTGAGGTGATGAAATATAAAGATGTTTGGGATGACCTGACCCTGAAAATGGGTTATTGGCTCGATCTCGAAAATCCATATATTACATTCGATAATAAATATATAGAAACGGTCTGGTATCTTCTTCAGAAACTTTATAAAAAAGGTCTGCTGTATAAAGGATATACCATTCAACCATATTCACCTGCTGCAGGAACGGGACTTAGTTCTCATGAATTAAATCAACCCGGTACATATAAAATGGTGAAGGACACCTCTGTCACAGCGCAATTTAAAATCGAAGGGACTGCAAACGAATATTTTCTCGCGTGGACGACCACTCCTTGGACACTTCCATCGAATACCGCACTCGCGATCGGAAATGAAATAGTTTATTCGAAAGTCGAAACATTTAATCAATATACCTTCAAACGAATTATTGTATATCTCGCGAAAAATCTTCTCCCAAAATATTTCAATGCCGAAAATGAAAATAAATCTTTGGATGAATATGTTTCGGGTGAAAAATTAATTCCATATAAGATTTTGGGTGAAGTAAAAGGGAAAGAGCTTGTCGGCATTCGGTATGAACGTCTTCTCCCCTGTGATGTGCAGCCAACAGGTGGTGATCCCGCAAAAGAATTCAGAGTAATTCACGGCGATTTTGTTACTACCGAAGATGGAACCGGTATTGTGCATATATCACCAAGTTTTGGGGCTGACGATTTTCGCGTTGCAAAATTAAATGGAATCGGTTCTTTGACTTTAGTTGATAAGCAGGGAAAATTTGTGGATGAAGTGACCGAATTCGCCGGAAGATATGTGAAGAATTATAATAATGAAGATGAAACTAAACCCGGCTATGAAACGGTGGATATTTCTATAGTGAAGAAGTTAAAGTTTGAAAACAAAGCCTTCCGTGTCGAGAAATTTGAACACAGTTATCCGCATTGCTGGCGTACCGATAAACCCATATTATACTATCCGCTCGACTCGTGGTTTGTGAAGACTACCGCATGTCGCGATCGTTTGGTTGAATTAAATGAAACAATTAATTGGAAACCTGAATTCACCGGCAGCGGTCGTTTTGGAAATTGGTTGAAAAATTTAGTTGACTGGAATTTATCGCGTTCACGTTTTTGGGGAATTCCGCTTCCGATTTGGAAAACTGAAGATGGTGTTCAGGAAAAATGTATAGGTTCGGTGAAAGAATTATCGGACGAAATTGAAAAATCAATTTCCGCGGGATTCATGAAAAATAATCCCTTGCGTAAATATATAGATGAGGGAGATTATAATTCATTCGATCTCCATAAACCATATTGCGACGACGTAATACTTGTTTCCGATGCAGGAACAAAAATGTTGCGCGAGCCCGATCTCATCGACGTATGGTTTGACGCAGGTTCCATGCCCTACGCGCAATGGCATTATCCTTTCGAGAATGAAGAAAACTTCACCAAAAATTTCCCTGCCGATTTTATTGCAGAAGGCGTTGATCAAACCCGTGGTTGGTTTTTCACACTCCACGCAATCGCAGTCTTATTATTCGATTCGGTAGCATTTAAAAATGTTATATCGAACGGATTAGTACTCGATAAAAACGGCAATAAGATGTCGAAACGTCTTGGCAATGGTGTTGATCCTTTCGATGCAATCTCTAAATATGGAGCTGATGCAGTTCGCTGGTATTTAATTTCAAATTCTCAACCTTGGGACGATTTGAAATTTAATTTCGATGGTGTTCAGGAAGTTCAACGAAAATTTTTCGGAACATTATTTAATACGTATGCATTCTTTGCATTATACGCGAATATCGACGGATTTAAATTCGAACAAAATAATATACCGGTTGGAAACAGACCTGAATTAGATAAGTGGATTATTTCGGAATTAAATTCTTTGGTGAAAAATGTGGATGAATCTCTTGCAGATTACGAACCCACAAAAGCTGCGCGTGCCATCCAGGATTTTGTAAATAATCATCTCAGTAATTGGTACGTCAGATTAAGCAGAAGAAGATTTTGGAAAGGTGCTTACTCTGAAGACAAAATAGCAGCATATCAGACATTATATGAATGTTTGGAAACAGTTTCAATTCTGATGTCGCCCATTGCGCCATTTTATTCAGAACAATTATTCCTCGATTTAAATACGGTGAGTGGAAAGATTAAAGCAGAGTCTGTTCACCTCGCTGATTTCCCTAAAGCGAACAATGCCTTCATCAACAAAGATTTGGAGGAAAGAATGGAGTTGGCGCAGAAGGTTTCGTCGATGGTACTTTCTTTACGAAAAAGATCGAACATTCGCGTGAGACAACCGTTAAACCGCATTCTGATTCCCATTTTCGACCCGAAAATGCAATCCCAATTGGAATCGGTAAAAGATCTGATACTCTCCGAAGTGAATGTGAAAGAGATTGAATATATCTCCGACACAGCGGGCATTTTGGTGAAAAAGATCAAAGCAAATTTCAAGAAACTTGGACCCCAGTTCGGAACAAAAATGAAAGAAGTTGCAAATGCGGTGTCAATGATGACTCAGTCTGATATTCTGACGATGGAACGGGAGGGCAAGTTTGATCTTTCTCTTGCAGATGGCAACGCTTTGATTTCTGTGGATGATGTGGAGATCACTTCACAGGATATTCCGGGATGGCTAGTGAATACAGACGGAAACCTTACAACCGCACTGGATATCAATATCACGGAACGTCTCAAAGAGGAAGGAATAGCAAGAGAATTAGTGAACCGTATTCAAAACATCCGTAAAGATCTCGATTTCGAGATCACAGACCGGATCACATTGAGAATCAAGGAACACAATGGCATTAACCTCGCCATATCCAATAATTTGAAGTACATTTGCGCCGAAACTTTGGCCGAATCACTCGAAATGGTAAAAGAAATCAACGCTGCCGAAGGTGTGCAGGTTGAAGTCGATGAAAATATTGAAACCTTCATAACCGTACAAAAGATATGACAACGCAACCCGAAGAAAGAACCCGCTATAGCGATGACGAACTTTTAGAATTCAAAGAAATCATCAACCATAAACTCGACGAAGCCCGTCATGAACTCGCCTCATTACAATCGATGTTGAGCAATCAAAACGAGCACGGAACAGATGATACCGCCAGCACTTTCAAAATTCTCGAAGATGGAAGTGATTCGCTCGCGAAAGAAGAAGCAAGTCATTTAGCGGTGCGACAAAAGAAATTTATCGAACAGCTTGAAAATGCTTTAATCCGTATAGAGAATAAAACGTATGGCATTTGCAGAGTTACGGGTAAATTAATTGCAAAAGAGCGTCTGCGTGCTGTTCCTCATACTACCCAAAGTATTGCCGCAAAACTTTCACAAAACAGAGGTTAGAAATCCATCCCCTCCCAACCCCACCCGACCTCCCTACCCCATCCCCAGCCCTTCCCCAAATGGGGAAGGGAGAAAAGAAAAGGGAAGGGGGAAATAAAAAAAATATTCTTTTCTACACAGTGGAACTAAACGAATCCGAAAGTTCAGTAATTAATCCAATAGATTCTCCCAAGTCGGGATGGATTAAATTTATATATTTTATCCGTCGACCGGCGGTTGTCATTTTTCTGGTGATATTATTCGATCAGCTTTTAAAATTTTGGGTGAAGACCCACATGTATAGAAATGAAGCCATTCGTGTATTTGGCGATTATTTCCAATTGCATTTTATCGAAAACAGCGGAATGGCTTTCGGAATGGAGTTCGGTGGCGATTACCGGAAATTAATTCTCAGCGTTTTCAGAATTGTTGTTGTCATCGCACTCGCTTGGTATCTCAATAAATTAGTAAAACAAAAAGCACATCCCGGTTTATTGGTTGCAGGTGCATTAATTTGCGCCGGTGCCCTCGGAAATATTATCGACAGCGCATTTTACGGAATGATATTTACAACAAGTAACGAAATTCATGTCGCCGCTTTAGATCCTGCAAATGGTTATGCCGGATTTCTGCATGGGAACGTGGTAGATATGCTGTATTTCCCTTTATTTGAAGGACATTTCCCGAAATGGTTTCCTTTCTGGGGGGGCGAAGAATATCAGTTTTTCAGACCCGTATTTAATGTTGCGGACTCTTCAATTTCGGTCGGTGTATTTTTAATATTACTTTTTCAGAAAAGATTTTTTAAGAAGAAAGAAGCCGATTCATCGATCTCTGATTCATTGAAGTAGGAGAGAAGAACACTTGATTGAGTTGATATCAACTTATGTTTCATAGCCGAATAGTAAGGTTTAACCTGACACACAAGATACAAAGCATAACAAAAGTAAGCCAAACATCGCAGGAAATCAAAATTTTATGATGATTTGTTATCTTTACCGAACTAACGTGGCTTATACAACCAGGAAGATCGTGAGAAATTATTGTCTATCTTCTTTCAAACAAATTTGTATTCAGTCCAATATTGGCAAATTGGAGTATTATAAAAGTAACTATCAATATGCACAAGATCGCACTTCATCCGCCATATTTCCAAATATTTACGACAAATGTCGCCAGAGTTTTTCCTATAAACACTATTATGTAAAAGAGCAACCCATCTACGGCTCAGACAGGCTGGGAGAATACAAAATAAATGAAGAAGTTTTTTGTGAGTGCGAATTTAGCACCTCTCTTCCAGCACCCACAGGTCCCACATTTACCCGCACCCTCGGCGACATCCGCTACGAGTTAAAAGACCACCTTGGCGACGTTCGCGTTGTCGTTACCGATGAAAAATGGAGCGAGATTTCGGCCTCAAATGAGCCGGTGTTTTTTACCTCGCGAGTGGTTTCGTATGTGAATAATTTTGCATTTGGAATGGAGATGCCCGGGCGAAGTTATAGTTCGAATAGTTATCGTTATGGGTTCAACGGACAGGAGAAAGATGATGAAGTTTCTGGAAATGGAAATACAAATACGGCAATGTTTTGGGAGTATGATACACGGTTAGGAAGAAGGTGGAATCAAGATCCGAAACCTACGACCTCACACAGCAATTATTCTTGTTTTAAAGATAATCCCATCTGTCTAATGGATATTTTAGGGGATAAAGTTTTTGGTGGTGGTACTACAGCTAAGGACAAAAAAGAAAATGCAGATAAGACGAAGCAAAGTGCCAGGGATATGCTTGGAATAAAGCCGGGTCAAAAAAATAATTTTGACAATATCTTCGGTGTTCGGGAAAAGGATAATGCTGTGACAATACTTGTACCCCGATCTGTCCTTATTAAATGGTTAATGGGCAATAGCCCACAAGATTGTCCCAAGGAAGCGAGGGAACTAGCTATCGGATTTATTAAGGCGATCCAGTCATCAAATGATTTTACGGTTATTTTTGGTCCAAACAGATTTGGAGAAACTGGAACTGATGCGACCAGTTCGACGTCGACGACAAGCTACATTTGGACGGACAAACAGCCTTTTTGCGATACCGATGGAGCAGAGAGAAGTGGAAGCATAATTCAAAAATTTGTCCATGAATTCTTAGGTGAAGCTTATGTAATGAGTTTGTCAGGAGATTGTTATAAATTCGGAAAAATCACCCATAAAATAAAAGATTGGGAAGCTAAACAATCATTTGATGAACCAACGCCGGAGGATTATAAATATATCCATTCATCTAATTTGTTGATAATTCAAGTTGAAAATCTCTTTAATCGAATTCAACCTCACGGCGGGTACTTAAGAACGGGAACAAAAGAAGATGAAACGGGCAATCATGGGCTAAATAATTCTGATCTTCCTTTTATTGGAAAAGTTCCTTTTATATATGCAGGATATGAGGATATTCATTAGGCGGCTATTATTCGTATCATTAACATTTGTCGTAAGCAGTTGTTTCGTTAACAAACAACCCAATAAATGCGAGAATAAATTATTATTATCTGTGAGTTTAAATGATTCCACAAAAATATACAGAACCGACACCAATTGGTTAGATACTAAAATCTGTTTACAATTAAAAATTGATACGATTAATACTCGATTAATAAAAAAAATAAGAAAGTCTCCACACGTTTTTTATTATAAAAAACAAATATATGATTACCAACAATTATTTGACTTAAAGTATTTGAATGATCTAGTTTCAACTAAAATTATTTCATTCGAAGTATCTCTTAGCTTCAATTCTGAAATCAGTTCTGTTAAAGAAAATTCTAATTGTTTGAACGATTCTCAAAAAGAATATATTGAAAATGTTTGGAGGACATTAATTCACGAAAAACGCAGTGATTTTAATTTTATGGTTTACCTATACCAAGTACGGCTGTCAAATAATTTCTACTATAATATTTTGAACATGAATGGCGTAATTTGTTATATCAGTCAAAATAAGTGATGTGAGAAGAACAACCCCGTGCACATTCCACGATAAACGCACGCTAAAACCGTGCATTGAACATTCCACGATAAAAGCACTCTAAAACCGTGCCCGACAATCTTTAAATCTTTTTTTGACGCTCTCGGAGTTGCTGCGAGTAATTCTTCAATTTATTCTTTTCTTCTTGCAAGCACTGCAAACTTACCCAATGCTGAGTTGTGTATTACGCTTCCAAACTCAGAATATGTGAGTTTCCCAAAGGTTACTTTTATGGCAAACCAAATTCTAAAAATTAGCCAAGATGACCGAACTGCAAGATGCTATTACGGATTATGCCTTTCATTGCCGGCACGAGAGAAACCTCAGTGAAAAAACCCTGAAATTTTATGGTATTGATTTGCGACAATTTGCTTTCTTAAATTAGCTTGGTTAGCATTATAAAAATCAGTATCTTTGTGTTTCAAGTTGGAAATTATAGTCCGCAATTGATAAAACCTACAATATACCTTGATACTTCCGTAATCAACTTTCTCTTTGCAGATGATGCACCGGAGAAAAAAGAGATTACCATCGATTTCTTTGATAATTTTGTTAAAATGGGGATCTATGAGACCTCGATTTCAGAATATGTTATCGACGAAATTCAACAAGACCCAAATGAAAAAGAGAAAGAGCGACTTCTCAAGGTAGTAGAGGATTATCAAATTTTTATACACCCTGTATCAGACATGAAAGAGATTGCAGAACTGGCTCGGCATTATCTGACGACGGGTGTGATTCCAACAAGAAAACTATTTGATGCTTTACATGTCGCGTTCTGTACAATTAGGAAGATTGACTATCTTGTCAGTTGGAACTTCAAGCATTTAGCTAATATAAATCGCGAGCGTCGCATAATTTTATCCAATTTAACTATTGGATATATACATCCACTAAGAATCATCACACCTTCAGAATTAACGGGATATGGAAACTAAAATATCAAAATCACAACTTGATGTTTGGGAATGGAAAGAAAAAGCGTATCAAAGCGTTGAACATTTGCCAAATATAATGGAACAATTAGCCATGATTCACAAAAGAACTAATGATACAATTGAAAAAATTGTTGACCGCCAAAAAAGGCTACTCAAAAAGTGAAAGACTCATTCGAGTTCACAAGGATTCAACTGCATTATTATATATTATATTGAATGCTCTTTTCAGGAAAGATGATCAGCCCCTCATCCTATAAACATTATTATGTAAAAGAGCAACCCATCTACGGCTCAGACAGGCTGGGAGAATACAAAATTAACAAAACAGAAAATATTGACCTGCAAGCCGGTTTCGTAAAGGTAAACGGGAAGGGAAGTCGGGAGCGGGTAATTTACATTTGCCAACAAGAAACAATATCGGTGAATGAAGGATAACTAAACATTATAGGTGATTCAAAGCACTAAAGCCATTTCAAACTCTTGTTTTCTGTCTTATTTTCTTCTTTGCATCTGCAATCGAGTATCCCTTCGTTTTTCCTTCCTTAAATAAAGATAATCTTTTTAATACCTCCTCTTGTTGCTCGTCGCTCAGCAAACTTTTGTTGCCTTGGCGATAAACTTCGAGCAATTTGTAAACGACTTCCAACACATTTGTGTCTGCTTCATCAATGTACTGATGTACTTTATTTCGTATTGCTGTAGTTGTCATTCGTTTAAAGATTAAATAGTTGCGAATTTATTGTCCCACTTCAAAATCGAATCAAACACACCTCTGCCATCAGAATTTCCAAGCTCTTCGTCGGAAGCTCTTTCAGGATGTGGCATTAAACCGAATACATTAAATGTGTCGTTACAAATTCCGGCAATATTGTCGATTGCGCCGTTTGGATTTGATTCTGTTGTGATGTTTCCATTTTCATCACAATAGCGGAATAAAATCTGTTTATTGTTTTTTAAATTTTGAAGGGTGGCTTCATCTGCCATATAATTTCCTTCGCCATGTGCGATCGGAATTTTTAATGCTTTGTTTGGTTGAATAAGATTCGTGATCGGCGTATTAAAATTTTCTGCACGTATATATATATTTCTGCAAATAAATTTTCTTGTTTCATTGTGAAGTAATGCGCCGGGTAATAAACCGGCTTCACACAAAACCTGAAACCCATTACAGATTCCGAAAACAAATCCGCCTTTGTTTGCAAACTCAATTACACTTTCCATAATGGGAGAAAATCTTGCAATCGCACCTGAACGAAGATAATCGCCATACGAAAATCCGCCTGGAAGAATAATAAAATCGCAATTCTGAAGATCACGATCTTTGTGCCATAAAACAACCGTTTCCTGTTTCAGGATTTTTTGTAAAACATAAACTGTATCACGGTCACAATTGGAACCGGGAAATACTACTACACCGAATTTCATTTAGTCAGAATTTGTATTGCAAATATATGAAAAACGAGTGGATAATTTCTAAATTCCAACCTTTTTCTTTGTGTCTTCGTGTCTTCGTAGCCAATTTTCCTTTTACACTGTCCGCTTTTATTGGGCTGCAAAGACGCGAAGGCGCGAAGTTATTTATCATTCGTTTATGAAATATGTTCTAAAACGATAAGTCCGATCCAAACCAACACCAGGAAATCGAGCCACCACTGTTTTTTTGCGGAGAGAAAATAATACGAAATAAAGATCGAAATAGGAACAAACAACAAGGTGAAATGGACTGAATTGAGTTCCGGTAATAATGCAAGCGAAATCAATGCAAACAATAAATATAACATCAGAATCGATTGAAAATTCCGCGTCTTGATCATATTTTTATAATAATTCTTTCTCAGTTTATTGAAGGCAATCAACAGCAAAAAACCGGTCATAGAAAATAAGAACACCGCCGATGAGGGAATTGGATTAATTTGTATCCAATCGTGTGTGAAATAGGAAGGAAATTGCTCCGTCCAGAAATGCCCCAACCTCCCGACGAATAATAAATATATACTTAAAAAATAATATGGTAAAATCAATCCAATAAGAGCGCTCACCCATTCTCTCCAGGAAAAAGGTCGTAGAATTACGAGACTGAATACCAGCAGAAGCCACATCACAAGCGAATTAAAAAAGAAGATGGAACAAAGTGAGATCAGAAAAGAAGCATCGAAAACGAGTTTCAAAGGGTAAACCCCTTTGTATAAAGACAGAATTTTATCCAAAACCAAAAGAAGAAAAGTGTTCACGATCAGAATAGAATGGAGACACAAAAACGGCGTCATCATGCTCATCAGGAGACAATAGATAAAAGCGGGCAAATGCGATCGTTTGTACAATACTTCATGCTTGTTCACGAGATAATTGAGAAACATTGACTGAAGAATCAGGAGAATGAGTCCGGTAATCTTGTTAAACAACAAGTGACTACCAATCCATACGACAACCCTCATCCCCAACCCTTCTCCCATCGGAGAAGGGAGTCTGACCTCCGCAGTCACTGATCCTGCCGAGGTGAACGTCACAAGCCATAGGAGTAACGCTACCACCGGAATCACGATAAGCGTTGCTGACTGGTTCGACTTAAAAAAACGGATGACCATAGTCGCCAAAATTAACCATTCGGTTTCAGTAGATCACAGGAAACACAGTATCCAAAAAAATATCTTTGCTTCTTCAAACGTCTTTTTACTATCTTTGCACACCCTAAAGAGATAAAAAATGGATGGTTTCTGGAATTTTTTACGTCACTGTTTCGAAGCAATGTTTCGTGTTGTTGCCAAACTTGAAATGACTCCCAATAAGGTTTTGTTTGTAATTGGCTTCATCGCGATGATCATCTGGGTCGGTATCATGATCAAGATCGGCAAGGAAGAAAAACACGTAGAAGGTAAATATTGACCCCACCCAGCCTCCCCAAATGGGGAGGAGAAAAAGGCGTCTCTAAGATTTATTCTGCATTTTCAGCAGATCTGCCCCGATATCTTTTCGAAAATTCATTCCTTCGAAATTTATTTTTTCAACGTCAGCATAGACATTTTCTCTTGCATCTTCGGGCGTTTCACCAAAAGCAGTGATCGCAAGCACTCTGCCACCGTTTGTAACCACATCTTCACCCGAAACAACCGTACCTGAGTGAAAGACCAGTCCGTCGGAATTTTGATCCAAACCCGAAATCTTTTTATTCTTCTGATAATCGCCCGGATAACCACCCGAAACCATCACTACTGTTGTCGTAAAACGTTTATCAACCTTTAAATCAACTTTATCTAAAGTACCCTCACTAACTGCAAGAAACAATGGAACAAGATCGGATTTAATTCTTGGAATCACGGCTTCAGTTTCCGGATCGCCCATTCTCACATTATATTCAATCACATAAGGATTTCCTCCATCATTCATCAACCCGATAAATAAAAATCCTTTATATTCAATACCATCTGCTTTCAGCCCTTCGATGGTCGGAATAATAATTCGTTTTTCAACTTTATTCATGAAGGTTTTATTCGCAAAAAATACCGGAGAAACTGCGCCCATACCACCTGTATTTAATCCGGTGTCATTATCACCAATTCTTTTATAATCTTTTGCGGTCGGAAGAATTTTATAAGAATTGCCATCCGTCAAAATAAAAACAGAAAGTTCAATGCCTTTGATAAATTCTTCGACAACGACTGTTTTTCCGGCTTCACCAAATGTTTTTTTCTCGATCATTCCGCTCAGAACATTCGCCGCCTCTTCATAAGAATCAACAATTAAAACGCCTTTACCTGCAGCAAGTCCGTCTGCTTTCAAAACAATCGGTAGAGGAAGTGTGCGGAGGAAAAAAAGTCCCTCGACGAGATTTTTTTTGGTGAAAACTCCATATTTCGCAGTAGGAATAAAATGCCGCCTCATAAAATCTTTTGCGAATTCTTTGCTACCCTCAAGTCTTGCACCTGCCTGTTTGGGACCAATTAAAATTACATGACGGAGTTTTTCATTCATCGCGAAATAATTCACAATGCCCAGCACCAAGGGGTCTTCGGGACCCACCACCACCATCCCGATATCATTCGCGAGAACGAATTTCGAGATCCCATACATATCGATTGGTTTGAGCGGCACATTCTCTCCAACCGCCGCCGTGCCTGCATTTCCGGGCGCAATAAAAAGTTTATCGCAAAGCGGACTCTGTCTGATCTTCCATGCAAATGCATGCTCTCTGCCGCCGGAACCAAGAATTAGGATGTTCACTTCTGAATTATTATTAATCGATTTATTTCCCTCCTTCCCGGTTTGGGGAAGGGCTGGGGTTGTGGCAAGAGAAGCAAAAGTAGTTAATCAGCTCGATTCTGAGTTTATTTCATCAAATTTGTTTTTGGAGAGAGTTTTCACAATCTTTGTGGTTCAAAACATCATTCCTCTCAATAAAATTCTAACTACTAAACCCTCAAAACAAAATGGAAATTGCACTCAATGGCTGGGATTACATCGGTAAAGAGTATAGTACCGGTCTTGCCTATGTCGAAAGCGTTCTCCCGACAAACATTCCAATCGATACTCTCATTAAAGATGTTTACGATTATGTGCAGCCCATTTATTACCCGGGAACTTCACCAAGCAGGATGAAAATTCGCTGAAATCCATCATTCCAAATGCCGCAAATGAATACATAAATTGTTTTTGTACCAATGAGTATAATGGTGTTCAAAAAGAAATTATTGATCTGTTATGTAATACAATATCACAAGGAAAGGTAAATATAGATTCTATTAAGGAATTTATTCTTGATGTACAGAATAACATCCCAATGGCAGGTATATGCGCCGAGCAACAAATCCCATTGTTAATAGCCACGTCCGTTGGTGCTTGGGCTTGTGACTATTGGACTGCTGCAGTTTTCGCCGCATCGAATAACTGGTACACAAAGGGTTATCTCAACGCCATTCAGTATGTAAACTATGTCAACATTCCTTCTTGGGTAGTTGCAAGTATGATTGGCGCATTATCGAGCGCCAATAAAGCTAAAAATTATGGCTTAATTGACCCACCTCGTATAATCGGAGTTGACACAGTTTCTGCACTAACCGCAAGTATTGGCGTTGCTGCTGGGAAAGTTATTTATAAGTGGTTCCCCAAAATCCAGCCTGAAGCTAAGGGTGGGTTTAGGATTTGCTAAACTTATTTTCACACCGAAGCAGGCAGCAATGAGAAAAGTTTTACTATCTTTCATTCTAAATCTTTGCTTTAATGTCGGGAATAGTAGCATAATATCGGATTCTGCAAAAACCATAAACAGGAGCGCAATTAAATTTTATCCATTGCAACTTTTGTCTGGTGAGATCCGGATATCTTATGAACAGCCTTTAGGAAAGAACGTTAGTGCAGAACTAGGAATAGGTTATCTGTATGGAATTATTGATGGCGAACTTGATGGAGATTTTGGCCCTGAAGGAAAATTAGGTATAGATGACGTTAACGGTTTTGCAATTAGGAGCGGTGTCCGAATTTATAGCGCTTCAACAAAAGAGCATCGGAGTTTATATTTTAATCCCCAATTTTTGTTCAAATATGCTCATTCAGGGTATACTCCAATATACCCATCATACAAATTCATTATTACTGATGCAAAGATGTATAGTGTTCAAATATTATTGGGATATAATTTTTATATTAGAAATCGGGTTATTTTTAATCCCTACTTGGGTGCCGGATTGAAAGAAGCACTCGAAGGACACGAAATTACCGCCAGATATTTTACTGTTCATTTAGGTTTTTCAATCGGTTATTATCTATAAAAACATGAAGCGTAAATTCTATATAATAGCACACAACCCAAATAAAATAGGAAGTTTAAACAAAAAAGGAAGTGTAATTCGGGCATTGAATGAGGGTGCAAATGCAATTGAACCAGACATAACTTTTAACGGCGGAGATTTTTGGGTTTATGACCCTGTTTACGAATCGTATGGTAATGCGACATCTCTACATAGATATCTGTTTGATCTTGCTAATTACCTGCTTCAAAATCGGCATATTAATCTAGCCTTGATTATATGGGATTTGAAGAATACTTCTAATAGCGACTTTGATTTTTGGAAAATTCGCAATATAATAGAAGGCAATTTTCTTGAGATTTTATCATCCCATGGTTATGGTGAGATACCGATGTTGTTCACAACTTCTGATGATTCAAACTATCTCGTTCAACGGGCAGCACTGTATTTGAGATCTAATTGGGGCTTAGGAACAGACAATCATGCCGATCCGGAAGAAGTTGATGCGAATTTCCGAAACCGTGGGTTTTGTTATACTTATGGCAATGGAGGTTTGATTGTAACACATTCCTACAAAAAGACGATAAAGGAAGCCGTGAGTATGCGGGATAATCACCATAGTTTTTGTTTGGTTTATCCCTGGACTTTTAACAGCGTGCATTATATGAAGACTCTTCTTGCTTTGAATGTTGATGGCATCATCACAGACCATCCTAAAAGACTTTGGGATACTTTTTATGGTTCTTACTCCGGCAATTATAATGGCTTGGCCACCAAAGATGATAATCCCTTTAACTGTGATAAAACCATATATGTAGCACCCCTTCCAGTAATACATGCAGGTTCTGCCCCATTTAAAGTTAGAGTTTATAAATTTACTGCCGGCGAAATGTTTGTCGCCGTTAACCATAATGACGGTCACGGAAGTTTATTAAAAATTAAAGAAACCGGAGGTACGGGACACAATATGTTTGCTCTCTCCGGTGCTGGCGGAGGAGATTATTCTAATCTTCCTGATTTTGGACACTATTTATTGGGAAGTCAGATGTTCGAATC
>JAHEYM010000228.1 GCA_023251595.1 Bacteroidota bacterium | reverse complement strand
CCGCACATTCAATCGGAACCACCGTCTCCGCATCTGCTTCACGGCCAAACCAAACCACGGAATATCCATTATAAATTGCGACACCGATAGCATTCCATTTAGATGTTTTCCAAATATCGGTGTTTGTCATAACAGCATTATGATGAGAGGAATTCTCCCATCCATTGAGTGCACTTTCTGCTGTAAGATTTCCGGTGCTCATGAATGCGATTTCAAAACCTTGTCCGGGATATTTGGTTAATTCTTTTGGTTTGTTCCACATACAAAGCGCCTGTTTATGATCGGGTGTGTAACAGCAAGCGGTCCATGTACCTTTGTCCGACCACGAATGTAAATTACACGATCCTTTATCCGGGTGATTTGCAGCCAAATCTCTTACATGCGTCTGTGCCACAAAAGTCAGAGATCTGGAAAGCGGAATACTTGGCAGACCTTTGGTTTTTCTATACTCGTTAATAAGTTCATATAATTTCATTTCCTCCTTCGAAACACAAACTTTGTCGAGATTAGTTTTCTGAGCGAAAGTCTGAACCGAAGAGAATGAAATTGTCAGACACACAAGAACAAGCAGAAACACCCGGCTTGCACGGGGAGAGTTAATTTTCATAAGGATTAAGGTTTTAGGTGAGAGTTGAAGGTTCAGGAACCACATCAATCATTCCATATCCGTAATCAGTAAGGACACCGATTCCGGCATTCCAGACGAACTGATGAACTTTAGGATGTGCATGGAGACTGAAGGGCAGCAGATAGCCGAGAACGAGTTTACCTTCAAGATTCTTATAAATACGAGCAAATTTTTTGTTGCCCTCTGCGATTTTCGCGAGATAACTTGCATCGGGTATTGCTTCGAAAACTTCAAATTGAGTGAGTTCCTCTTCGGAATAACCAGCCAATTCCATGCGTTCAATCAATGAATCATAAAGTATATCGGAAAACTCCTGCGAAGTTGGTTCAATTTGTTCTTCCGCTCTTTCCGGATTCCTGTCAGGATCGATCAGCAGGAGTGGAGAGATGCAGACATATTTCATCTGCGTTTTATATTCCGGTTCAGGAACAACATGATGGTATTTCGGAATCAAATTCAGTTTACCGATCTGAATCGAAGGTTGTTCGAATATCGCGTTCACGATCCAATTTGCATATTCGTCGTTGTTCGACGAGATAACCAAGGTGATTTTCGACGACAAAAAGCGAATGTAACCATTCTGAACGCTGGAAGTTCCTTTCAGCGAAGAGTAGTTGACGAACGTTTTTGTGTCAGGAAGTCTGGTGATGAAATCTTTGAGACTCCTGTAAATACTGATCTGGTGGTGAAGTGGTATCGAGTTACTTGACACCTGATCGCGGATGAAAGAAATTTTGATTCTCATGATTTGTAAAGAAAAAATGACGCGCAATATTAGCTAAAGTCAACTGATATGCGAAATGTTATTTTCGATTTTTTAAAGGAAAGTTTTCACCATCAAACGCATCACCGATTTTTCAAATAAAATCTTCAATGAGTACAAGGCATTTCACCCAAAAGAATTACCTTTGCACCCCAAATTCATTAGAAACGTTCATTTCATTCATGCCCAGGTGGCGAAATTGGTAGACGCACCACTTTGAGGGGGTGGCGACTGTAAGGTTGTGATGGTTCGAATCCATTCCTGGGCACTCTTTCTATTGCTGAGACATTGGTCTGAGTCAACCTGCCCGGGTGGCGAAATTGGTATACGCTGCGGTCTCAGAAGCCGTTGGAGTCAAATCCGTAGGAGTTCGAGTCTCCTCTCGGGCACTTTTTTGCACATAACAATTAACAATTTTTTCATTTTCAAAAAGGAAGAAGGAATCATATTACTTATTCTCGTTAACTTTAACCTTTCAAATAAACTACGACTCATGAGAAAAATCTCTACCACGAACAGTTTCATTATTACAATCCTTGCTTTCATACTGCTTAGTCCAGCCGTTTTCGGACAAGCGAATCAGTGTCCTGGTTGCTTGATTAACGCTGGCTGCACAATTACACCGGCTCATCCTACTTTATGTCCTGCTGTTGCACCCGATGGCAATCAGGGACAGTACTATGATAATGATCTCAATTTTTACATGCCGGCACAATACAATGACTCGGCAACCGGTCTCGATGTCACCTTGAATCAGATCACGATTGTAAATGTCACGATTCCTTTGGGCTTGTACTGGACAACTTCTTCCGCCAACAATATTTTTTATCCTACAGCGAATCCCCCAACTACTGAACATGGTTGTGTAAAACTTTGCGGGACACCAATTGCTGCGGGTAATTTTATGATTGTGGTGAATGTGATCGCCAACGTGAATACCATTGCGGGAAACAGTAATCAGAATAGTTCTTTCAATGTGCCCATAACCATTATAGCGGCGACCGGTGGTAATTCCGGTTTCACTTTTTCGCCGACAACAGGATGTGGAACAGTTGATGCAACTTTTCACGGAATTATAACACTTCCTCCGCATCCGGCAACATACAATTGGACATTCGGTAATGGAGACACGAGTACTTTAATGAATCCGCCTGTTGAGCATTATTCAAATCCGGGTTCATATCAGGTGGTTCTTCAAACTCAACTTCTCGATTATGTTTTGACAGACGCAACATTCAATGCTACTGATGATGCCTGGTGTGGTGATGTTGAAGAACCTTATCTCTTTGGATGTTCAGGTGCACCCGATCTGTATTTTGTTTTGACGATGGGATCAAATGTTGTAACCTCAACATCAGGTGTTGACAATACAACACAGACCTGGAGCGGACTTGGTATTGTGATTACGAATCCATTATTCACGATGAATTTTTGGGATGAAGATGTGATTTCTGCAAATGATGATTTAGGGAGTTTCGCATATAATGTTACGGGCACGGGAACATTTAATTTCCAGACGCCGCATGGAAACGGATCGATAACAATCGGTACACAGGTTAACTCAACTTTTAATGATACAGATACTGTCATAGTGTATCCAAATCCACCGGTACCAATCGTTTCCGTCTTTCCGAATGATTCAGTTTGCGCTTCTGATTCTATTACCCTCACAGCGAGCAGTGGTCCGATGTACCAATGGTATCGCGACACGACAGCTATTGTTGCCGCGAACGATTCATTTTATGTTACGCATTTGACGGGCGATTATTGGGTGAAGGTGACGGATAACAATGGATGTGTCTCGAATTCATTGCCAATTCACGTTACATTTATTCCGATGCCACTTTTGCCTTCGATGTGGATTACGGGCGATACTTTGCATAATAATTCTACCGGAGTTGCATTACAATGGTATTTCAATTGGGTTCCGATTCCGGGTGCTACCACGAATACATATATATATACACAAACGGGAACGTATTCAATTTCGGCAACGAATTCATTTGGTTGCATGACCATGTCTGATTCATTGCAATTGATTCATTCAGGTGCCGGAATTTCTGATCTGGGTGAAGTGCGGAATTATTCTGTGTTTCCAAATCCATCGAATGGAACTTTCAATATATCATTTGATGTTCCGATTCAGTCCAATTTATCGATCAGTGTGAAAGATGTTTTGGGGAGAGAATTGTATCATCGTGATGCCGGATATTTTGCGGGTCACTATGCTTCTTCTCTCGAGTTGACAGGAGTTGGCAGAGGAGTATATATGATGGAAGTGATGGTTGGAAAATCTAAATTCGGAAAGCGTATTGTGATTGAATGAAAAGGATTCTTTTCAATTTAATATACAATAAAATATTATCGAACAACATTATTCTTCCCTTCAAAAAGAATATTCGGTATATATTCCTGTTTCATGATTTGTCGCCTGTTTCAGCTATTCATCATAACGATGTATATTCTACAGATTTAGAGGTTTTCAAAAACAATGTTGAATGGATTCGCAATCATTTTAAAATGGTTACGATTGATCAAATAACCAATCCCGATTATTTGGATCATTATCCTTCAAATCTTGCAAGCATTGTTTTTGATGACGGTTTTCACAGCGTCTTGGAATATGGCTTTCCGTTTTTAAAATCGTTGAATATTCCATTTGCAGTTTTTGCGAATCAGGCTGCCATTCAGGAGAACTGGCTATGGTGCAGTAATATTCTTATGGCAGTTAATCAGAAAAATAACAATTATCTTCAACAGATCTATGGAAATTATATGGATGAGCATAATTTGAGTTATGATGATTTTCTGAAAGATCCCTTGGGTTCTTTAAACAATTCTTCGAAGTTGAAAGACGATTATTCTTCATTCCGGGATGGTTCGATAGAGAAACAAAAAGTATATCTCGACGAAAGCGATATTAAATATTTATATTCTGAAGGCGTTGTAATCGGCAATCATACTAAAACGCATAAACATCTTTCGACTTGTTCAACTCATATTATTGTTGAAGAAATAATAGAAAATAAGCAGTATTTGCAAAATCTGTTAGGAACGGAAATTAAACACTTTGCAATTCCCTTTGGTTTTCACACCACCTACAACGAATTCGCATTGAAGGCGATGCAAGCAAATCATGAATTTATTTATGGTACGATGAAAGATCGATTGAAGGGCGCTGTACAATCGCTGATTCCCAGGATAGGGTTAAGAAGCGAAACAAAATCAGAGATCATTTCGTATGTTAATTATCCCCTGCTCAGAAATATAAGTTAGTCTAATTTACCCGGTATTTATTTCACCGTATGGAAAAGTTTGAGTTTAAGAAAATAACTTCTATTGATAACATTGTGCGTCTCTCAGACTTGATGGAACAATGTTTTGGGATGAAGGTAGATTTGTCCTATTTTAAATGGAAGTATTTCGATAATCCCGCCGGTGAAGTGGTGGCTTATGAGGCATTATGTGAAGGGAAGACAGTGGCGTTCTATGGCATTATTCCGGAATATTATATATTGAATGGAAGAACGGAAAAAATTTACCAGTCGATGGATACGATGACTCATCCTGAGTTTCAGCGAAAAGGTTTATTCGTTTCATTAGCTGAGAAGACTTACAATGAGGTAATCGAAAGAGAAGGGAAATTAATGATGATTGGATTTCCGGGAGAGCAATCTTATCACGGATTCGTGAATAAACTAGGATGGAAAAGGATTCATGAATGCAGGTATATTTTCTGTCACAATTTACTATTCAAAACTTTACATTTATTTTCAATCAAAAAAGATATTACTTTGGTTAAGTATGATTGCATGAGTGATGAACTGGGGTCTTTCCTTTCATCCATTCACCCCCACACAAAAAATTCGAAGCTGATAAACAAAGAAATATTTGAGTGGAAAGTTTTCTCTAATCCAAGATTAAAGTACAAAGTCATTTGCATTAAAAGGAATAATCAACTGATCGGAATTTGCGTATATTTAGTGGATTATTCGCATACCTGCCAAATTTTATGGATTCATTTCTCTGACGAGAATGATGGATTATTATATTTTTCAGAGGTGGTGAAGTATATTTTTAATGAAACGAAAATCAAATATATCTACTCGTGGGAAACACCTCAGGATATTTCAAAAGAGATGTTCAGAAAAGTCGGATTTATTCCAAATCCATTTAAAAAAGGTCCATTCCACTTAAAATTCTCATTTATTACGTATGAAAAAAACTCGGGTTCAAACGCGAATCTTGGCGTATTCGAAGATTATGATTTTCAACCGATCCTTTTAGATTAGATTTTAATCTCCGGTTTTATGTTACAGAGTGAGTCTAATTTGTGAAGTCCGATTTCGAAATCCGGTCCCATAATTTTATCGAACATAAGTCCTAAGTATCTTGCAATCGGGTTGAATCCGAGATCACCATCGTCGGCCCAGGTAACTTTTGTGCTGCTGTCATTTTGCAATGCCAGATTAACATAACCGGTTGCTTTAAATTTATCGTTTTCAAGATTCAGATCATACTTTACCGTTTTGCCGGAAACAGATTCTGTAATTTTAAGAATACCCATTCCTAATTTTTTGGCTTCCCATTTTTGAATAGCACCTGCTCCCTGTTCGGGACCTTCGTACGTGGTTGTGAAAGTGGAATCAACCGATTTATTCCATGGAGTCCATTTCTCCCATTCATGCAAATTGTTTACATGTGGAAATATGGTTTCCGGGGTTGCTTTGATGACAAGACTTCTTTCTACATGGTATTTCGAAGGAAGGAAGAATGCTGTTACAAAAAGCAAGAATAAAATTATTCCGATAAAGATGACAATTCGTTTTAATATTTTCATATTTCAGGGCGTAGAGACGTTGCATGCAACGTCTTGGTGGGTGGTGGGTGGATTTTGCGAAATCGTTAATTGTACATTGTTAATTGTTCATTGTTAATTCAGTATAGCAAGTTTTCCTTTAGAAAGTACATTATTCTTTGAATTGACGGTCCAAATATATATCCCGTCTTTCAAACCTGTATTTATTGTTTCTTCTTTAGCATTATATACATTTTCATTTTGTTTGGTGAAGACTTCTTCTCCCAATAAATTATATATATGTAGGGTGAAATTATTTTTTCCGGGTTTCTTATATTGCATAGTAAATGTACCGGTATTGGGATTTGGGAATAACTTCACCATACCATTTTCTTCATTAATATCCTGAATCGCCGTCCAACCTGTTGGGAGTGATGTGGAATGACAACCGTTAATATCTGTGATGGTAACTGTATATGCACCCGGTTGTGAAGCTGAG
>JAHEYM010000227.1 GCA_023251595.1 Bacteroidota bacterium | reverse complement strand
AGACAAATCACAACACTCTCGTTGCCACTATTTGCACAACACTTCTTGTCAATGGGCGCATGGTTTGTGTTTTTTATTTTGATAGAAAAAATGGGGAAACATGCGTTGGCAATGTCGAATGTAATCCGATCCGCACTCACGATTATTATGACTCCGATTTGGGCATATTTCATGGCAACAAATACAATGGTAAGCAATCTTATCGGACAAACGAAACATGATGAGGTTTGGCTGCTCATCAAAAAAATTATTCGCATGTCGCTGCTAACTACCCTATTCATCGTTGGATTTTGTGTGCTATTTCCAAAACTTATTTTAGGATTAATTACCTCCGATCAAACGATTATAGATGATGCGGTGCCTGTATTTCATGTGGTAACACTTTCGATGATCGCCTTCTCCATTACTGCGGTGTTGCTGAGTTCCGTCGCGGGAACAGGCGCAACTTCCGTAGCTTTAGTCATTGAGTTCTTCACGATCATGTTGTATCTTGTATATCTATATGTAACGGTAAAAGTTTTTTCAGCTTCCTTAACTATAGTTTGGTGTGCTGAGATACTTTATTGGGTACTTTTGGGTTGTGCCTCGTGGTGGTATTTGAAAACTAATAAATGGAAAACAATACGGTTGTAATGAAAGAGTGAAAGAGTGAAAGAATGAAAAAATAAAAATTCCCGAAAACCCTGAAAGGGTTCAATATGTCAGCGGTGGACGTAGTCCATCGTGTACGGTTTTATCATTGAAATTTAAAAAATGAAAATATTAAAATTATTAATTCCAATAATATTAATTTGTGGTTTGATGGCATGTCATCGGAAACCTGTTGCTTCAAAACCGATAAATGATAAACCCGTACCAGTAAAAACAGTCGAGTGACCCCGCCCGATTAAAGACTCTATAAATTACGAAGCACTTAAATATACACCCGCAAAGATCATCGATTATAGTGAAGTTTCAGGTTGCGGATTTTTGATCGAACTGGCAGACGGAAAGAAATTAGAACCGGATAGTATCCCACCGGTATTTCGTGTAAGGGAGAAAAAGATTTGGGTGAAGTTTCAGCAACAAAACCGGATGAGCGTTTGCATGGCGGGTGTACATGTTCAGGTGTTGGACATGAAGGAGAGGGAATAACCCCATCCCCGCCCCTTCCCCAACCCCACCTAGCCTCCCCAAATGGGGAGGAAATATGGGAAGGGAGTAAAAAATAAAAGAACAAATTTTTCATGTAAATTTGCACGATTTCCTGTCACCAAGCACATTGTCAAAACCTCTGAGACTTATATTTTACGGCACTCCAGAATTCGGGATTCCTTCTCTCGATTTGTTAAGATGCAACGGATACGAGTTTCCGGCAATCGTTACGGCACCTGATAAACCCGCCGGGAGGGGAAGAAAAATTCAGATTACTCCGGTCAAAGAATACGCACTCGAACACGGATTACGAATTCTTCAACCGACCAATTTAAAAGCACCGGAATTCATCGATACGCTTAAAGAAATAAATCCTGACTTACAACTTGTAATTGCTTTCAGGATGATGCCTCGTGTTGTATGGGAACTTCCCCCAATCGGAACTTTTAATCTGCATGCCTCACTTCTTCCCCAATATCGCGGAGCTGCTCCAATTAATTGGGCAATTATTAATGGTGAAAAAGAAACCGGACTCACCACTTTTTTTCTTCAACATCAAATCGATACAGGTGATATACTTTTTTCCAAAAAGGTTGAAATCAACGAGGAAGATAATGCCGGAACGTTGCATGATAAATTAATGATGATTGGTGCAGACTTAGTTCTGCAAACCGTTCAAGCAATCGAATCAGGCACAGCCATCCCGCACCCGCAAAACGTGATGGATGAATTGAAAAAAGCACCGAAAATATTTAAAGAAAATTGCAAAATTGATTGGTCGAAATCTATTGCCGAAATACATAACTTTGTCCGCGGATTAAGTCCACACCCTACAGCATGGACAACGGTGAAGGATTCTGAAAACAAATCCTTCAACCTGAAAATTTATAAAACTATTTGTGAAGAAATATCTCATGAATTTGAAGTCGGAATTAATGTACCAATTCCAGCTTCACCCATAAGAATTGCATCTAAAGGAGGTTTTCTCCACCTAAAAGAAATTCAGATGGAATCGAGAAATAAAATGAACGATATTGAATTTGTGAGAGGACTTAAAAATAATTACGAATTAAGAATTGGGAATTAGGAGAAAGGAATTAGTAGGATGTCTATATATTGTGCAAATTCAAGCCTCATTCCCGACCCTTCTCCCAAGGGAGAAGGGAGTCCGAACTCCCTCTCCCTCGGGAGAGGGATTGAGGGTGAGGCAACGAATACGGAGAATTTAATTTCAAAAAGTAACTACCAAAATTAATGCGGGAATGAAAAATCTTATATTCATAGTTCTATTCATGATGACTCAGTTCATCAAAGCCCAAACCCCTCAATTTATTCCATCTCTAATGCCACCCGCTCAATTCGAAAATATATATTCGCAAAAGATCGGGAATGATTCACTTACCTCATCTTTTGTAATTTGGGTGAAAAATGAAGTCAAGCTTCATAAACATGTAACACACTCAGAAAATCTATATATACTTGAAGGCACCTGCGTTTTCAGACTCGGTGACGCAACCTTCGATTTGAAAGGTGGTGACTATATTTTTATTCCGAAAAATACCGCACATTCTTTGAAAGTGACCTCCATTTTGCCACTAAAAGTAATGTCTTTTCAATCGCCCATGTTCGATGGAACAGATCGTGTAAAGATTGACGAAAAATGAAACGTGTAGTTGTATTTACAGGTTCAGGGATATCAGCCGAGAGCGGAATCAAAACATTTCGCGATAGTGGCGGATTATGGGAGGAGCATGACGTTCGCGATGTCGCAACACCCGAAGCTTTTGAACGAAATCCGAAACTGGTATTGGAATTTTATAATCAGAGAAGGAGAGATGCAATGGCAGCCAAACCAAATGCAGCTCATAAAGCATTGGTAAAACTAGAGAACTATTTCGAGGTACAGATCATCACCCAAAACGTTGACGATTTGCATGAAAGAGCCGGATCAAAAAACGTTCTTCACCTTCATGGTGAGATCATGAAAGCCAGAAGCACGATCAATCCAAATCTTATATATATACTTACTTCACCCGAAATAAACTTTGGTGATCTATGCGCGTTAGGTTCGCAATTACGTCCCCATATTGTATGGTTTGGTGAAGCCGTTCCGGAGATTGAAAACGCAACAAAACTAGCCAACACTGCCGATATCTTCATCGTTATTGGTACATCGCTGGAAGTATATCCCGCGGCACAATTAATTCATTATGCACC
This sequence comes from Bacteroidota bacterium, assembly GCA_023251595.1. Lineage (GTDB taxonomy): Bacteria > Bacteroidota > Bacteroidia > AKYH767-A > JABDAW01 > JAHEYM01. The sequence goes on along the minus strand of JAHEYM010000227.1, from coordinate 3,363 downwards.
TCGTCGTGCCCAAAAATATTATATCGATCCAAGAGCTTCCGAAAATGAAAACGTACCGAAAGACATGGTTTGCATTCCAGAAAAAGCGGGGGTTGGGGTTGTTCGACTGGTTAAGAAACTCGTTGAGGAATTAACAATGAACAATTAACAATGAACAATTCAATTATGCTTTCATTCCTTCACTCTTTCACTCCTTCACTCTATCATTCCTTTCATTGCTAATTGTTAATTGTTAATTGTTAATTAAAAAAAAATGGACCCTTTCATTCACAATTGGATATTCCTCCCCTTTCTGATCTTTGTTGCACGTATGTGTGACGTAACACTCGGAACAATGCGTCACGTACTCATAGCGCGCGGCATGAAAAAGGTCGTTCCTTTTCTTGGATTTTTCGAAGTATTAATCTGGTTAATCGCCATCGGACAAATCATGAAGAATCTCGAAAATGTGATGTGTTATATTGCCTGGGCTAGTGGTTTCGCTATGGGGAATTATATAGGAATGATGATCGAAGAAAAAATCGCTTTAGGATTACAGGTAGTTCGTGTCATTACAAATCAGAGTTGCGATGAATTTTTAAATCAATTAAATAAAGCCAACATGGGAGCTACGGTGATGAATGGAACCGGAGCAAAAGGTCCTGTGAAAATAATTTTCACTGTTTTGGAACGAAAAAACATCCCTTCATTTGTTCAGATTCTCTCCCTTTTTAATCCCGACGCATTTTACTCGATTGAAGATGTGAGAGCAGCCAACAAAGGTGTATTTCAAAGCAAAATGAATGTAGGATCGAAAAATTATAATATTATACGGAGAATGTTTCCGACGACCAAAGGCAAGTAGAGACGTTACATGCAACGTCTCTACTGCAGTTCCGGCAACGGAGGAACATCCTGTTCCAGATCGAGTTGGTGAATCATCATTTCAATGTTTTTATCGACGCCGGTTGAATCATATTTCGCAGTGAGACTTGAACCAAAAACAACAGCGACACCTTGCCAAAAAGCGGCTTTAACAGTGCCTCTAAACTCCTTAATAAGATCATAGGAGGTTCTGCCGATTTCACGATCGATTAGTTTATTGAGAATCTTTCCCTGAACCGTTGTCAAATCTTTCAAATCATCTTCAAATTGAGTTTTCAGACCCTTCTCCTCTTCCTTAAGATACTTCTTTTTATCACTCTCGTTTGTGAGTAGGGCGAGCTGTTTTTGAATTTCAGCAAACTTAATTTTTGACGCCCTTGCATAAGGCAAGACCCTCCTGACATCGCGACGAAGAAGCGCCAGTTTAATCATGTTTTTCTCGGCTTCCGGATCGGGTTTCTCAATGATTCTGAATTCCTTTAAAGTGACAACCGGGAAGGTGTCTTTACCAATTACCTGAGCAGCAACAGTGAGCTTATCAGGACCGGGTTGGGCATGAATCATAGTGCCACAAAAGACCAGAAATAAGACCGTTAATTGAAGTTTATGCATGAAATATGAAGGATGGTGAAGCAAACTTCCTGCAAAGATACGACCAAATCTAATATGTAGAGACGTTGAATTCAACGTCTCAAGGTTTTTTAGCTCTCATTATAGACAATATTAACTCAATTACGGCTCAAAGTTTTCGCATATCATCGATCAAACCGGACTCGTACCATACATGCCTCCAACCGGTAAATTGACAGAATGTGAACTCACAATCATCGGGAAGTGGATAAGTGGAGGAGCACCCAATAATTAATTTTACTAAATTAATTCATATAAATATTCAGTTCTAAGTAGTACATTTGTTCCCTATCTGGAGCATGAAATATTTACTTGCAATTATTTATATTTTCATTTCTATAACAACGTTTTCTCAGAAAATTGACTTCTCGCTTTTAGAGGGAAATTGGTTTTGTTTCAAAGCATCGCAAGATAGAAACAACAAACCCGATTCTCTTGTTGCTCCGTACCCGGAATCTTATGCCCTGTTTAAACACGATTCGATATTTGCCGAAGAAGGAATATATATGAGATATATTACAGCGAACGGGTATTATTCTGTGAACAAAAACACAAACATAATATCCTTTACTGCAATGGCTGACAGAACCCGGGATGAAAGGACAATTCAAAGAATGAAAAATTATATGCATCATGAGAGGCCTGAGGAAAAAATCATTTCATTGAGTAGAGATACTCTGATCTTGCTAGAATTACCGGCGGATACTATTTTTTACAGAAGACTGAAGTAGACGTTTGTTTAAATGCCGAATTGTTTTTTTCTTACCTTCGTTTACTAATTTCATCATTTAATGTTCAACCCATGAAAAAAACGCTCATAATTCTACTATTTCAATTCATTTCGATCATTACATTCGGGCAGAATCAGGCAGGAGCTGAAAAATTAGTCAACGACGGTATCGCGTATCACGACAAAGGTGACTATATCGGGGCTATATCTAAATACAATAAAGCGCTGGAGCTTGACAAAGACAATCTGATGGCATTATCTGAAAAAGCGCTTACGTTATTGGTGCAGAATAAATTTGACGAATCGATTAAATTATGTGAAAAAGCAATTGAAGCACACCCCGGCGACATAGGACTTAAAACACTTTATATAACTTATGGAAATGCTTATGATGGCTTAAAAAAAGCGGACAGATCGATTGAAGTTTATGATCAGGCGTTGAAACAATTCCCGGATTTCTATCAATATTACTTTAATAAAGGTATAACCTTATCGGGAATCGAAAAATTTGATGAAGCTATGTTATGTTTCCAATCTTCGGTAAAATCCAATCCCCGACATGCAAGTTCGCATAATGCAATCGGTGTCATTTCAAATATGAATCATAAGAGAATACCCGCAATATTGGCATACTGTAGATTTTTAGGTTTAGAATCAGAAGGTAAAAGAGCCGAGGCAAATCTTGCCATCCTTAAAAATTTAATGAACGGATCTGTCGAAAAGACCGGAAAGAATGCAGTTACGATAAAAGTGAGCCCGGAAATGCTTGGGGACACGGTAAAAGGTGAAAAACATAAGGAGAATAGCTTTGCAACTGCTGACCTACTTTTGGCTATGTCATCGGCTTTGGATTTTGAAAAGGAGTTGAAACAGACAGAAGTACAACAGTTTAACAGGAAATTTGGAGGCGTTTGTTCCTCTTTAAAAGAATCAGCGAAAGATAATTCCGGTTTTTTCTGGGAATATTATGCTCCTTATTTTATTGAAATGAAGGATAAAAATCTTATCGAAACATTTTCTTATATCGTATTCTCTTCTTCAGCCACAGCCGATGTGAAGAAGTGGTTAAAGTCGAATAAAACCCAAGTTGATAAATTCTTTGAATGGTCAAAATCTTTCGAATGGAAGAGCAACTAAAT
>JAHEYM010000226.1 GCA_023251595.1 Bacteroidota bacterium | reverse complement strand
CCTGCCATCGAATATATTTTTGTTGAATCGTCAATTGTTCCATCAAGATCATCTACACCATAAGTAAGCGCGAGTTGTGCAACGTTTCTGCCGATCATCGGCCAGTAAGCTTTTAAGTGAGGAATATTGTCTATAAATATTCTTGAAACTGCATAATTTTTCAGATCTTCAATCATGGTTCCTTCTCTCAGATATGACATATCGTTGTCGGAATTTCTAAATTTCAAAGGAATAAATGTATTAAATCCGAGTGTCTTGTCTTGCAAATCTCTTAGTTGACTCATGTGATCGATACGATGTTCATATTTTTCTATATGACCGTATAGCATTGTGCAATTCGATGGAATTCCTAAATTATGTGCTGTTTCGTGAATGAAAAGCCATTGTTTTGCATCTGCTTTGTCGGGACAAATCTGTTTGCGTATTTCGGAATCAAATATTTCTGCACCTCCTCCTGGAATTGAATCCATTCCTGCAGCTTTTAGTTTTTGCAATCCCTGTTCTATGGTGAGTCCCGCTTTTCTGATCATATAATCTAATTCGACCGCGGTAAATGCTTTTACATGTAACTCCGGTCGGTGTTGTTTTATTTTTGTGATGAGTTCGCAAAAGAAATCGAGATTGAGTTTCGGGTGGACACCACCAACGATATGGACTTCGGTAACAGGTATTCCGTCATACGAATAAACTTTGTCCAGCATCTCGGTTTCACTCAGTTCCCAACCTGCTTCACGGTTTTTATATAACATTGAATAAGAACAAAAATTGCAAGTGAAAATACATACGTTCGTAGGTTCAATATGGAAATTCCTGTTATAGAAAACCTGATCTCCGAATCTGCGTTGTTTTTGATATCCGGCAAGAACAGCCAGAAACGCAAGTTCATTGCACTGGTATAAAGTAAGCGCCTCTTCACTGGAAATACGATCATTCGCGTAAACTTTTTCAGCGATGGATTTCAGTGCCTTGCTGATTGAACTGTTACTTATTATTTGAAGAAAATTGTTGTTCATATATTCTCTATTCTAGTTGTTGTTTCGCGCAGATTTCGCAAATTAATTTTTTTCGCGCAGATTTCGCAGATTTTCGCAGATTATTTTTGTCGCTCAGATTTGTTTTTTTTCGCGCAGATTTCGCAGATTTTCGCAGATTATTTTTGTCGCTCAGATTTGTTTTTTTTCGCGCAGATTTCGCAGATTAATTTTTAGTGAAAAGACCTCACCCTCAGTCCCTCTCCCGGAGGGAGAGGGATGTTCAACTCCCTTCTCCCTTGGGAGAAGGGTCGGGGATGAGGTCATCTGAATACCACCAACTTTCGTGTAGAAGCTCCATATTTTTCACCCGAAATACCAACCATATATATACCGGGCCGTAATGTAGATATATCCAATTTCGCTGATGAGACATTTTTCACCCAATTAATTTCTTTTAATATTCTTCCTTCAATGTCTGATATTCTTATTTTTTCGGGTTGAAGTTTTTGTCCAGCTAAATCAATCCAAAGTTCTTCTTTCGCCGGATTAGGCCGTAGATTGAAAGACATTTTTTCACCCGAAATATTCTCAATACCATTTACACCAGGTGAAGTATATACTGCGCAACCACCGCCATAATTTCCGATTACGAAATCTATTTTCCCGTCTCCATTTATGTCACCGCCACTAATTGTGGTTCTTGTTCCTTCCAACCAATTGCCGTACATGCTATCGACTTCTGTAAAGTTTCCCGTGAGATTTCCATCGATGTTGTCATAGAAATGAATATACCCTTTTTCAGAGCCAACCATTAATTTATATTGACCATTTTCTTCAAACATAAAGGGAGAAGAGTGACCTGTAATATATCCTGTCTCTCTGACATTCACTCCCCCGAAATTAGTGACAGGCGTGGAGAAGACAGGCGCATTAACTGTTCCTGTATTTTCAAAATAGGTAATCGTACCGCTTGAATTTCCGACCAATAAATCTAACTTCCCATCGCGATTAACATCAATAATTTGCGGCATCGCGAAATTTCCTATATCGATATTCTGAAATGTTGCAGGAACTAAAACAAAATTCGCGGGATTTCCTGCACCTGCGGTGTTATTATAATAAATCATCGTTCCGGTTGTTTCACCGACCAGCAAATCCATATCGCCATCTCCATCCAGATCGCCGAAAGTCGGATATATTGCATTTAATCCAAGCGCTTCGATTCCGGCATAATCGCGGGTAATTAAAGTATATTCAGGATTGGTATTCGTTCCTGTATTTCTATAATATGATAAACCCGATGGATAAGAACCCTGATCGGAAAAGTATCCGTAATTCCCAACAATTAAATCCAATAATCCATCTGCATCTGCATCGAAGAAAACAGGATTGCAACCTTCGCCGGTTTCAATCATCTGATCTTGTAAAAAAGAATGTGAAGCAAAAGTAAATACAGGTGAAGCAGCGGTACCAGTGTTTTTATAATATAATATACCGGTGAAATTTTCGGAAATATTAGGAGCGTTGGGTGCTGCTAACAGATCGCGTTTGCCGTCATTATTTACGTCAACATAAAATGAAGCCGGGAAATTAAAGAGATTCACCGGAACAGAATTAGACGGAAACGAATCATCCTGAGCAATTCCGAGAGCGGAAATGGAATCACCGCCATTTGTCACCAAAAGAAGATTCCCTGAAATAACATCACTGATCACCAGATCTTTGTCGTGATCGCCGTCAATATCAAGGGCTAACAATGTAGAACCAGAATGATTTGCAGGATAATATATTGTATCTGTCGGATGCGTGTAACGGCAAAATGTGTTCAGTGTAACTGTGTTGGATGTTGCATTCCCTTGAAATTTTCCCCAGCATGCATCAGCTTCTGTATATTTGAGACGAGAACAATTTCCATATTGCTCCATCGTAAGATTCTTGTGAAATTCTACAAAACCACCTAAAGCATTAAAGGTCAGAATATCTAAATCACCATCACCATCAATATCTTCAATTGCAGGAATACTCACCGGGGTTACGTAAATATTGAGATTTAAAGAATCGTATTGAGAAGTCAGGTTGGGTGAACGGAGACTGAACGACAAATATCCATTCGTCAGAAAATCGTTGTGATAAACCGCGATTGCATTGGTTCCGTAAGTAAAAATATCCTCATAACCATCGCAATCAAAGTCTTTTAACAAAACCCAATCGTGAAGCGGAGGGAAGGCAGTTTCGAACTGAGGAGCATATTTATAGCAAACCGAATCAGGAATACCCTGGTTCAGAAAAGTCATCACTTTACTTCCTGTGCGGTCGAAAGCAAACAGGTCTTTTATTCCATCATTGTTAAGATCGATTGATGAGAATTGGGGAAAATTCATTCCTCCTGCCCAGGCATTTGGCAGAGCTTGAGCATTTATGAATACAGGAATGCTGTCATTTCGGTGGACATTCGGCTGAGCCAAGAGGTTGCCTGTCAACAGAATAACCATGATGAGGGCGGGTAAAACAGTCTTTTTTAACATGCTTCAAAATTAAGTTTTTTTACCCTTCCTTTTTTTATCAATTTATACATTGCGTTTTCTGAATGGAAATCCTATCTTTGCGGGCTCAAATTTTAATTAAATAAGCCCAAAAATCTAATTGCATGCAGAGTAAAGGAGCCATCACATTTGTGGCTATTGCCTTGGCAGTTGTCTGCCTATATCAGTTGTCTTTTACATGGGTCACGCACTCCGTCGAGAGTCGTGCAAAGTCAATCTCCAATGGGGATTCCATCATTGAAAAGCGCTATTTGGATTCAGTTCGTGGAGAACCGGTTTACAACATTCTGGTTCAGAAATATACCTACGGCGAATGTAAAGAACGTGAGATCAATCTTGGTCTTGACTTAAAAGGTGGTATGAACGTTACGATGGAGGTTTCTCTCGTCGATATGGTTCGTGCGATGTCGAATAACAGTCCCGATCCTACCTTTAACAAGGCAATGGCAAGCGCTGTCGATCGCCAGAAAACCTCTCAAAAAGACTTTGTAACTCTTTTTGGTGAAGAGTTTAAGAAATTGGATCCGAACGCCCGTCTGTCTGCGGTTTTTGCCAATGCTGATCTTCAATCCAAGATCTCAGTCAATTCAACAAACGACGAAGTTTTAGCCGTCATACATAAGGAAGCAGACGATGCATTCGACCGAACATTCAACATTCTCCGGACACGTATCGATAAATTCGGTGTGTCACAGCCAAACATTCAGAAACTGAGTGGTTCAGGTCGAATTCTGATCGAGCTTCCCGGTGTGAAAGAAAAAGATCGCGTTCGTAAACTGCTTCAGGGAACAGCAAAACTCGAGTTCTGGGAAACTTATGATAATAAAGAGATCTATCCTTTCTTAGCCAAAGCGGATTCTGAACTGAAAAAGATTGTTTCGAGAGATGTGGTTGAACCTGGTGATTCAGGTAAGAAAGTCTCAGGAACAGATACTTCCAAAAATGCAAAGGCAGCGAATGATACGTCTAAAAATAAGGTTGCAGTAAATGATACATCGAAAGCAAAAACTGACACTTCAAAAGCAAAAGATCTCCTTTCAGCTCTCGATAAAAACGATACAACAAAAGGCGACACCACCGGTAAAAAATCAGCTGCAGAATTTGCAAAAGATCACCCACTGTTTATCATTCTGAATCCGGTTACAGAGCAGAATGATAAGAAACAGGAAGTGCTTCGCGATAAAGGTCCGGCTGTCGGACGTTGTATGGTGAAAGATACCGCACGTGTAGATAGTTTATTGAATCTGCCACAGATTCGTTCCATTTTCCCGCGCGAGGTGAGATTCTTGTGGACAGTGAAACCACTCTCCAAATCGTACAATGCACTCGAACTTATCGCTACAAAAACAAGTGGAAGAGAATTAAAAGCTCCGCTCGAAGGCGATGTAATTACCGACGCCCGTCAGGATTTCGGTCAACTCGATCACGCGCCGGAGATCTCCATGAGTATGAACTCCGATGGAGCGCGCGAATGGAAACGTCTCACACATAATAATATTGGTAAGAGCATCGCTATTGTGCTCGACGATATGGTTTACTCATTCCCGACAGTTCAAAATGAAATTCCGAATGGTCGTTCTTCAATCACCGGTCACTTCGAAATTAATGAGGCGAAAGATCTTGCGAATATTCTTAAAGCCGGTAAACTTCCTGCTCCTGCACGTATCGTGTCGGAGGCAGTTGTAGGTCCGTCGCTCGGTCAGGAAGCAATCAATGCGGGTATGTTGTCATTTATCATCGCGCTTGTTTTGGTTCTTATTTTCATGGTATTTTATTATGCCAATGCAGGTGCTGTCGCTGATATAGCTCTCTTCGCCAACATCTTCTTTATCTTTGGTGTACTTGCCTCGCTGGGAGCGGTTCTTACGCTGCCAGGTATCGCAGGTATTGTGCTTACCATCGGTATGTCGGTAGATGCGAACGTACTTATATATGAAAGGATTCGGGAGGAATTACGGAACGGAAAAGGAGTCCGACTCGCTGTTCATGATGGATATAAGATGGCGTTCTCGTCTATTATTGACTCGAATGTTACGACGCTATTAATCGGAATTATTCTATATTCTTTTGGTTCAGGTCCGATTCAGGGTTTTGCTACGACACTCGTTATTGGTATTCTTACGTCATTGTTCTCCGCTATCTTTATCACCAGATTTATTTTTGAATGGAGATTAGGTAAAAACAAGACAATTAAATTTGCGACTAAACTTACAGAAAACGCCTTCAAAAATATCAATTTCGATTTCATCGGAAAACGTAAATGGTATTATGTGATTTCGGGACTTATTCTCACAGCGGGTATTATTTCTATTGTTATTCGTGGTTTCAACTTCGGTGTGGATTTTAAAGGTGGAAGAAATTATGTTGTAAGATTCGATAAAGATGTAACTACTGTTCAGGTTATGGATGCACTGAAACCTGCGTTTGGCGGTGTTCGACCCGATGTGAAAACATTTGGTAGCAATAATCAGGTGCGTGTTACTACGACCTTCATGATCGAAAATAATGGTCAGGAAGTAGATTCTTTGGTTGAAAATAAATTAAAGGAGGGACTTGCCGGAGTAAGTGGAAATACTTACGAAATTATGAGTTCACAAAAGGTGGGACCGACCATCGCGAAGGATATTAAAATATCAGCGATTTGGGCAATTCTGTTCTCCCTCATTGTCGTGTTCTTCTATATACTTATCCGGTTTAAGAAGTGGCAGTTCTCACTGGGTGCTGTAGTTTCACTCTTCCACGATGTGGTAATTGTACTCTCGCTCTTCTCGATTTTGAACGGAGTTCTTCCATTCGCACTCGAGGTCGATCAGGCATTCATCGCAGCGGTGTTGACGGTTATGGGTTACTCCATTACCGATACGGTGGTTGTGTTCGACAGGTTGAGGGAATATTTAAATATGCATCAGAAAAAAGAAATTGGACCGATTCTGAATCAGGCTCTCAATGCTACGCTTAGCAGAACAATTAATACTTCACTTACGATTTTCTTCGTGTTACTTTCCATCTTTATTTTTGGTGGTGAAGTGATCCGCGGCTTCTCATTTGCACTTCTTATCGGAATTGTGGTGGGAACATATTCATCTATTTGTATTGCAACTCCTATCGTGCTCGATTTCGATCGGTCACAACGTGGTGGTGGAACAAATAATGAAAGTGAAAAAGAAAGAGCAAGGAGAATAGCGACTGCTGTTAAGTAATTT
>JAHEYM010000225.1 GCA_023251595.1 Bacteroidota bacterium | reverse complement strand
CAGCACACTGAGCTGTTGCTGCAGCTCCTGTTCCACTCCATCTTCCTTCGTTTACGTAACCATAGGCGCCAGCTCCATTTCCATTTCCGCCGAAACCCGTATTAAAAGTAATGAATCCGTTAGTACATACGAGTACTTGGGTTTTGACAGCCCCATCGTAGGTGAAATTAAAACCAATATTCACCGCATTCGACATGTTGTCATCGGTGACAAACGAGAATGCCGGAGCCCGCCAAGTCGGATTGTTGCCGGTCGCAGCAATGGAAGTATATGCTACTCCCGTTGTCCGTGTAATTACATAACTACCCAGCGGCTGAGCAAGCGCATGGGTAAGAGGGAAGATGCCTAAGATGGCAAGAACCGCGTTGCGAGTGAGTTTGTAAAGGTTCGATCTCATAGCGTAAGGTGTTACGTGTTAATGGTAGGGTTATTTTTCTTTTGATTTTGTCTTCAGAATCGTATGAACACAGTTTAAGAGGCAAAGCTACTGTACAATTATTGTATTAACAAAACTTTTTTACCACTTTTCTTACTTTTTTTTTCAACACATTCTACAATTTGTAAATAACCTTCTGGTTTTCAAGCCTTCAACCCCGTCCTTCAGTTCACAATGAATTGCATTTTATAAGATTTATATCCCCTTATTCGTTTTTAACATTGTCGACGAAACAGCTGAATTCTACGATGAAAAAGCCAAATGGTTCGATAAAAAAGGAAGTTTTTTTTACATAATTCCATCTCCTTTTCTGACCAAAAAACAGGGCGATTTCAGATGTAAGATTTCATTAATATATGGCAAAAAAACAGTTGCTCAATTGAGCATTTTGCCTGATAAAATGTTGTAGCCATCGGTCAACTGATAAAAATAAACTCCATGAGCAGGTGTTTTCAAATGAAAATTCAGATCATTAGCGCCCTGATCAACAGGACATTGAACCTTGAGAATGCAATTTCCCAAAACATCGAAAAGTTGTAACGAGAGGACGCCACCTCTTTCACAATTAAGCAGCAAGGAGAGGTTGTCAGATTCCTTAAAAAAATGTGCATTTATTACAAAAAAATCTTCCCTGCCAAAGACGACAGGCACTAAACCGGATAAAGTCTGAGCACCATCGAAATCGGTTTCTTTTAAACGATAAAATGAAAGTCCACTCATAGGATTTGCATCTAAGGTATGATAGTCCAACAAAGTATTACTGTTTCCTGCTGCAGGAAGTGACCCGATTTTGGTGAAAGTGATGTTATCAACCGTTCGCTCTATATCGAAGAAATTTGAGTTCGTTTCTGACGCGGTTTCCCAAAAGAGATCAACATGATCATCGACAGATTTTGCCTCGAACCGAAGGAGTGTGATAGGTAGCGGGTTAACCCCTGTCAGAGTGGAGGATAAAGCGAATGGACTGAATGAGGTGACAGCACCATTACTTGTAACTGTTCCGGCTGAAGTATTTCCGGTAGTGGAGCTATTGGAATGATCACGCCAAGTTGACCCATCCCAACGCGCGACTGCAAGATCAGGCAGAGAGGTAACGCCGCATGAATAGGTATCCCAGCTAAGACTTACAACTGCAATCTGAACGCCCGTTCGGTTTAAAATCCAATATTCGCAACGTGAGATATGATCGAGTGTTCCATCCTTCAATGAAACGTCATAAGAAGAATTTGGATCAGCGTGAAAATACTCAGCGTTAAACGTTTCACTACCCGATAAACTTGAAATCGAAATAGGCCTGTATTCAGCATCTTTCCCAACAGGAAAGGTGAAATCGGTACTCCCGGTTTTCTTGATTGGCCCGGCTACAAAACTTGCGTTAGATACTCCTGAAGCTGACGAGCCCGATGCCATCGTGATCAAATTTGTTGAACTGGAAATGATATTGTGTGATGTCAAGGTCAAGGTATTGTCAACTGTAAACGCCCTGCTGAGTGTGATATCATTCACAGTTTTATTTATCGTAAAATCATAGACATTCATACTGCCCGATCCGCTGATTTGCTGAGAATTACCACCTGAAAACGATAATAGTCTCCCTGATGAACCTGCATAGTTTAAGTTACCGTCGACCGTTAAATTTCCCTGGATTTCAACCCCGCTGCCATTATTTCGAAAACTACTTCCTGCGACAATCGTCATATTTCCCAGTACCAATAACGGAGTGGCATTCGTGTTATCGTCGAGAAAATCGACCGTATTTGTACCACTTCCACCAATGCTTAAATTACCTTTTACTCTTGGGTAATCAGAAAACCCGGTGAAACTCGATGAACCCGAACAAGTCCATGCAGCGGTATAATTATTTTCGATTGTCAGATTCGGATAATACGATCCGTTAACTGCTGTAATTGAAGGATTATCGGCAGAATTCTTTCTAAGAATCCAGTTCGCTGTGGAAGGAATGTTACTTATTCCACCGGAATAATTAGACCGCCAGTTGTTTGAACTTGTACTCCTTGTCCTGATCAGTGTTCCCGAAGCACCCATGCTCCAGGTTGAAGAGCCAGGCCAGCCAATGCTTTTTGGACCCTCATCTCGAAAGGTTCCATTGATAATCAGATCTGTTCCTGTTCCGTCATTTACAGTGATCGAATCCGTGCCGGTGTCCATATAATAAATTTCACCCCCGACGTCGATGACGACCTGATCGAGCACAACATCAGCAGTAATAGTTACTGTATGACCATTCAAAATCTCGATTGTATTTGCGTTACTGGTTGGGGTAATCGTCGAAGAAGCCCAGGTCGAGTTATCGCATGAAATCTCCCAGGTGGTCGGGTCATTCCAGTTTCCGGAAGTAAGACTGCGAAAGTAAGAAGTGGAAGATGGTGAAGCCGTTTGGTTACCCGATGGATAGGACGTTGTATAATAATTCTCAGTACATGCTGAGCCATTGAACTCATAGACACGAAAATAGTAGGTCGTGCAAGAACTCATTCCGGTAATCGTCACAGACGATCCTGTTCCGCTATAAACCACATAACCGCCACCTATGCTGCTTCCCGACCCGTATGTCGTACTCGAAGAATAGGTTGTCTGATCTGTTGGTACCGTTGTTGGATCGGCACCCGCTTTGGAAATGACTAATCTGCTAGAACCATTTCCATTGGTGAAAGAAACTGTCATCTGCGATGATGATACACCCGAAAAGGAGATATTGGACGCGCTTGTATTAGGTTCGGACGAGATCGATAACGTAACTTGATTTCCAGTCAAGGGAGTGCCGGATGTAAGGTAATTTTCATCGCAGTTCGAGGAGTTTCCATTGTATTCAAATACCTTGTAGTAATAGGTAACTCCTGTGGTTAACCCCGACACTGTTATAGAAGTTCCAGTCCCATTGTAAACCACGTATTCACCAACTGAAATAGTTGATCCGGAGGCGAAAGTTGCATTTGCGGTATATGCTGTCTGATCGGTTGGACTTCCACTAACTGCACTGCCCGACTTAGCGACCACAATTCTTTTTGCCCCATCACCATTTGTCCATCCTACAGTCGTCTGTGTACAGCTGACAGAAGAAAAGTTCAGAGAAGTGGCGTCCACTGTAGGTTCCACGCTCAGATTGCAAGATGAAATCGACAAGTTATCGATAGCGAAACTTGGTCTTGATCCTGATCCGCTCACTTCGCGAGAAGCCCAGCGTAGCTCAACGGTTGACTGGTTTTCGCATCCCGATGGCAGCATGATGCTTTTAGTTACCTGATTTTGCGGAGTGGTTCCTGAGGTCTGAGCAGTAGTATTATTCTGATACTCAATACCAGTAAGCGAAGTAAAATTCCCTGTTGTTCCAACCCTATATTGAAGAGTTATTTCATTGATACGGGTATTCGTCCCACCGTTGTAAGGATTTCGCAATGTCAGCACATCGTAGGTCACCGTAATATTTGTTGTAGAAGTCGTATTGATCGCCAAAACGATAGAGGCATCTATTGTTGCAGTATTTTGGAACCCGATACAACCATTGTAATTGTAAACACCTGCAGCGGTACTGGAAGCATCTCCACTCGCAGTCAAAGCGATATCAGCCGTTGGTGAATTAATTCGAAAAGTCGTGGTAGGTGAAGTCGCCAACTTCCATCCCTGCCAACCTGTTGGATAAGTGGTGGACGTCCACACCAAACCGCTGAAATTCTGCGAATAAGGAAGTGTTTGTACTGTTGGGTCAGTCTGAGCCTTAGATTGACTGAATACGGCAGAAAAAACGAAACCAAAAATCAGTGTTCGCTCTAAAGAAAAAGAAATTTTAAAATTCATTGTTAATAGTTTTAGAAAAGTGGATAAAATAAATGAAAGTGAAGGGTAAAAAGTTCATTTTTGTTGTCCTTCGGAAACAGGGTCAAATTTACACATAATAATTCACCTTAACAAACAATTTATTAACAATCGTTTAACTTAACTATGGCCAGAACCAGAATAAGCCTCAAGATAAAAGCTCCTTCAGATAATATTGGATCAATACTCGAGCATGCACAAGCACTCTTTGAACCTGTCTGCATGCTGACGAATGAAGGGATTCGAAAAACTTCATCTGATAAAAGAGGTTTCGATTATCTATTCGGGATTGGATTTACTGAACAAATTTCACCGGAAAAAGTAAAGTTTGATACACTGAATAGATTTTCGCAAAAATCAGAAGACTGGATATTCGGATATTTAACTTATGATTTGAAAAACGAAATCGAGGATCTGAAATCTAATAATCCGGACTTCGTTAAACTTCCGGAAATGCATTTTTTTCACCCGCGATTGGTTATTGCAGTTTCGGGCAATATTTGTACTGTAGATTACTTTAGTTATCTTGATTCACGAGAGGAAGTGGAAAGAACCGTCAGATCTCTGTTTTCATCTGAAAAAGACAAAATATCAGTTCCATCCAAAGCGAGAAATTTCCGAATCGACAAAAGGATCACGAAAGAGACTTATATTGATAAAATAAATTTAATCAAACATCATATTCAGGTCGGAGATATATATGAATTAAATTTTTGTCAGGAATTTTATGTGAATGACTGCGATATATCACCGGAACAATTATTTCAGGAATTATACGAAAGTGCCCGGATGCCTTTCTCCTGTTATTATGTTTATAAAAACAAATATTTATTATGCGCCAGTCCTGAAAGATTTCTAAAAAAAACCGGGAACAAAATTCTTTCTCAACCAATCAAGGGCACGATTAAACGCGGCAAAACTGCAAGGGAGGATTATGAGTTGATACGGATTTTACAAAACGACCCAAAAGAGAGATCTGAAAATGTAATGATTGCGGATTTAGTCAGAAATGATTTATCCAAAATCTCGGTTAGGGGCTCCACGATTGTGAAAGAATTATGCGAAATATATACGTTCCCTCTTTTGCATCAGATGATTTCCAGCATCGAAACGGAACTAAGATCGGATATTGCTTTAACTGAAATCCTGAAAGCTACTTTCCCGATGGGCTCCATGACCGGTGCCCCAAAAATAAGAGCGATGCAACTTATAGAAGAGATAGAGGTCAGCAAACGTGGACTATATTCGGGCGCGGTAGGATATATTACTCCGGAGGGTGATTTTGATTTTAATGTCGTGATCAGAAGTTATTTATACAACCGAAGCGAGCGCTATCTTTCGTTCCATACCGGCAGTGCAATTACAATTAATTCTGATCCCGAACAAGAGTATCAGGAATGTTTGCTGAAAGGGAGAAATCTTGCTAAACTAATATCGAAGGAAACAGAGTTTATATAACAAATAAACCCGATATTAACAAATATATTATTATCTGCGAATTTCAGCACCGAGACTCTGAGAAAATGCTGAAACAAGTTTTTCCATTGAATTTTCAATCTCAATATCGGTGAGTGTATGATCATTGTGACGAAGGATAAAACTAATCGCATAAGAAATTTTGTCCTTACCTATTTTTTCACCCTCATAAACATCAAATAAATTTACTTCATGCAAAATCATTTTCTCCGTCTGATAAGCCACCTTACGAATCTGTTCGAAAGAAACATTTTTCGGAATCAGCATTGCCAGATCACGTCGAACCTCTGGAAATCTGGGGATGACATTATACTTAACCCTTGTCTCACCTGATACCCGTAGTATCTCATCCCACAATAAATCTGCATAGTATACGTCACTCTCTATTCCGTTCAGCGCACAGATATTCTTTTTTAATTTCCCCACCTTCCCGATCGTTTCTGACATATTATTATATATGATCGATTCCGCAAATTCGGAGTTGCTCCGATCCTGGTTGGTTAACAGTTCAGCTTTCACACCGACGAGCGCAAAAATACCTTCGATATATCCTTTCAAAGAATAAAAAGTGAATGCTTTTGCAGGAGTGATCCAATTATCATCATTTACATCTCCATGAATAAAAACCGAAAGATGACTGGTTTCAATAAGTTGTTCTTCTGATTTTGCATACGATTTACCAAATTCAAATAATTTTAGATTATGTTGCTGTCTGTTATTATTAAATGCAATCACCTGCAGGCCGGATGCAACCATTTTTTGACGTAAAACATTCAGTTCATTGCTGAGCGGATTCAGAATATTTACAGCGTAAGCGGGTTCCATACCCCATTCGGATTTTAAAAATGAAGCGGACGTAAGAGAAGTATTCATCATTTCAAGAAAACCATTCGCCACCAGATAGTTTGCAACATTCATCCTGATATTTTCGGGCGACTTTTTTTCGGAAAAGATAATGGAAGAATTAATTTTATTTTTTA
>JAHEYM010000224.1 GCA_023251595.1 Bacteroidota bacterium | reverse complement strand
TTGTTAATTTATCGTGCAAGTACCACATTAATGAATTTACTTTTGTCGCCGTCAATGATACGGAGCAGATAAGTTCCTGAATTGAGACTGTCGTAATTAACCTTTATATTATTTTCGCCTGAATTTAGTTTTCCTGAAAATATATTTTTCACTATTTTACCTTGCATGTCGAACAGATCAAATGTCAGATCAGATGTTCTATCAAGAACAAATTTTATTTCACTTGTTTTTGATGAAGGATTTGGAAAAACGGTTAAAGTAGAAACTGGATTATTTAAATCATCAGATGATGCAGCAATAAGTGCCGAACTAATAGCAGCTTGCAAAGCAACGTCATCAACCGCATTAATTGCATTATAGAAAATTGTATGGGCACCTCCGCCAATGACTACTATTTTTGGCATTCCGGCAGCACCGTAGTCAGCCATATTTATTGTTGCATCAGAAAACGTAATTGAATTAGTCAGATTATTTGCCGTTTTCCAGGTGTTTAGTGAAGCACAAGTTGTGTTTGCAAGATCATCGCATAAATACATGTAAACAGTATTCGGATGAGCAGATTGAAAGCTCTGAACCACATTATAAGTGGTGGTTGAAGGAACAATGCATGAACTGCAAGGCATTACCCAAACCAGAACAATTACTTTGCCTGCGTTCAGCTCTGCGAAGAGGTGATGCGATGATGGCGTACAATCGTTGGCTGTGAAATCTGTTGCGGTAGTTTGCGCTGCTGAATATAGAGCAGATACGGTTAGAAGGAGTGTGGAGAGTAAAATTTTTTTCATTTGTATATTTTTTATTTGGTAATTCAAATTATAGCAAATTTATAAGCAAAGATAAGCAGAAAGTAATTGCAAATCAAACGTATGATAAAAGTCATAAAACCTATCAACGACTTACGACTTACCACTGACCACTGACGACTGCATTAATTCGCAGTTTTCAGAAAACTTACGATTTTTTCAATTTCCATGTCAGTGAGATTAGCCCGTAACTTCATGTGAAAGCCGATGGTCTCCCATTGTGCATCGCTGAAATCGGGTGGGGCAGGAGTGTTGTGACAACGCAGACAATTTTCACCCCATAAAATCGCTCCACCTTTTGCTGAAATTGCCGCTGTCGGTGCACAACTATTCATTAAAATTATACTTGTAAATATGACGAAAGTCATGCCGATATATTTAAATGTATTTTTCATGATTTATCTTTTTTAGTGTTTTATTAAAAACCTGATGAGAAACGAAAAAGAATTTCTTCTGTTTTATGATTGTCGGGATTTGTTTGCAATTCATAAGCGATTCTTAAGCCGGTTCTCCAGGAGAGCCAGTAACAAATTCCGAGATCAAGACGGGTTGTGGTTCCTCCCCACAATGCTCCCGTGGGAAATGCAGCCGTACTATATCGGCCTGCCACCTCCAGATTCTGTAAAAATTTGTTTTTCGACAAAGCAGGACGTATCGAAAGTTGGGCGTAATATACGGAGCTGGTATTATCGAATGAATATGTCATGAGGGTTGAATCCATCATCATCGTGTAGTTCGCTTTATCGACCGTCAGCATATTATATTGTCCTGTTATATTGAAAATTGATTTGAGTGGTTTGATTGTTTTAATATATGAAATATCAAATGCATTCGCGGCAGCCTTTACATTTTCATAAGCGGTACCCGGATTACCAGCAACACCATAGTTTCCCGCAGCTCCAATTTCGAACGATGAATTTGAAAAAGGCAAAAAACCAAAACGGAAACCGACTGCTTTATTTGAATTATTGTCAAAATTATTTTCGTATGTAACTGAACCAGCCATCATCGGATCGTTCGGCTCACCGGTAGGCATCGGCATGGTAGCGCCATGTGCTACACGAGCAGTCGCGGTGGTGGTGCCATCATTCAAGATTGGTCCATTGGAAATATATAATACATAATTCATTTTAGCAGAACCAAGCGGAATTCCGCCTCTTAAATCAACGCCCATTTCAGCGTGATTCGGTCCGATTGCCGGCATTCCCTCCATACCGTGCATATAAAGTGGAGTATTTGGGAATTTTTCAACAAAAACCGGGTGTAATCTTTCTATATAAGCAGAGAAAGGTGTTAACATTTCTCCGGCGCCGATTGCCATATATTTATTTAATACATAAGAAAGTTTTGCATACATGATTTCATAACCGGGTTGTCCGGCATCGTAGAAGAAATCCACTTCGCTTTCGAATAAGATTTTATTTGATATTTTCCATAAAAAAATCGGACTGAATCCGAGACCGTTAAAATTTGAACGGACAGTTTCTCCAGGGTTCAGCGACATGTCAACGTTTACAGAACCTGTTACAAGTCCTTTGGTTGCGCCTGAAACCATTTTCATGTTTTTTTCGGTCTGGATACTATCCTGTGCGGAAGAAATTTTTGCACAGAAAAGCAGAACCAATATTCCCAGGGAATATAAATTCAACTCACTTCGGTTGTAGTTTGATTTTTTCATTTTTATTATATTATTTATGAGTATTTCCTAACTGTCTTATATACATTACAAGTTGCCAGCGTTCATCGTCTGTTAAAGTTGATTTTTGGGATGGCATAGCTCCCCGTCCTTCAGTTATCATCCAGAAAATAGCACCATCACTTAGATTTTTTATTCTTGCCGATGTGTGATCAGCAGGGCGTGGTGATAAATAAAGTCCAGCAATTCCATCGCCTAAACCTTTCTCGCCATGACAAGCAGCGCAAAGTTTCTGATAAAGAATTCCTCCTTTTAATGCAGAACCAATCTGACTTTTAAGTGGATTAATGAGTGTGTCAGCCGATGCAGGCGGAACCCAGATTCCATCCTGAGCGGATAAGTGACCGCAGGAACCTAGAATAAGAAGGCTTATGAATATTTTTCTCATTGTTTTAATGAAGCAATTACGTATGCTCCGTACGATGGTTTGTTATATATATACGTCACATTTTCATGTCACCCATTGGCATCATACCTTTTCGAAAGATATATTCACTATTAATTAAATAAGCACCTTTTACAACGACATCATCTCCTTCTGTAACTCCGGATACGATTTCAATTTTGTCATTATTTTCTATTCCGGTTTCTACCATTCTGACTTCAAAGCTGCCTTTTTGAGTTTGAATCCATACCTGTGAATGTTTCCCACTACGAATCACCGCGTCGGAAGGTAATACAAGTGCTTTTTTTTCTTTTGTCTGATGTATGATCCTCGCCTCCATTCCGGGTTTGAATTTTTTCTGAATATTATTCACTTCAATTCGGGCAAGTAATATTTTGCTTTCATTCTGAAATCCGGGATTAGAAAAACTTATTTTACCATCCATTACTTCTTCCGGCATGGATTCGGGAATTATTTCAACACTTGTTCCTTCACGTAATAATTCTATTTCTGTAGAGTAAACCTGAGCTTCTACCCATAGTTTTTTTAAATCGGCTAACTTATATATTCTCGTTCCTTCCTTCACAAAATCACCTTCCCTTACCGGAATCTCAATAATGGTTCCTGAGGTTTTACTGAAAATAGTATTTGTGATCTTTGCTTCTTTGTTTTTTTCGAGATTTGAAATTTGAGTTTCAGTAAGTCCCCATAAACGCAATTTGTTTTTTGAAGCCTGAACCATATTTTCAGCTATTCCTCCATTTGGTTTATCGAGGTTTGTAAGAAATTCTTCTTCTGTAAGTAATAATTCCCGGCTATATAAATCGAACACAGGTTCACCTTCTCCAATTTCTTCACCGGTTATTTTATGATAAAGTCTCTCAATTCTTCCATCTATTTTTGAAGAGATTTGTGAGGTGTGGTTTTGATTGATGTTAAATGTGCCTGACAAAATTGTTTCTTTTCCGATATTGGAAATGCTCGCTTTCTCAGTTTTTATACCCGCAAGTTTAATTTGTTGAGCATTTAATTTAATCACATTCATCTGAGTTGGATCAATTGTGATTTTCGCGAGCGGCATTTTACAAATAGGGCATGGACCGGGTTGTTTTTCCATCACCTGTGGATCCATGGAGCATACGTAATATTCATTATCCGCGATTTTAACTTCGACCTGCCGGTTACAGGAAGTCACGGTCAAATACAATATCACTATGATAATTATTTTATTCGTCCTCATTTTTTGTTCTGATAAAACTTTCACTGTCACTTAAATAATGCGCTTCAAACGAGAGTGAATCTGATTCTGTAACACCATCAGATATCTCGATCATTTTATCCATCACGATCCCCGTTTCAACAACTTTTGAAGAATAATTTCCCATTTTTTTCACCCAAACAATACTCTTTTTACCAAGATGAACAACGGAACTCTCAGGTACCCAAAGTGCCTCTACGCTTCTCGTTTTAATTTTGGCTTTTACAAAAGTCCCGATTTTCAAATCAGCATTTTTGTTTTCTATCGCAACACGTACCCTCACCGTTTTTGATTCGTCTTTGAAAACAGGTTCAATAAATTCTATTTTTCCGGCGAAGGGAATTTTTGTATTATCGTCTGTTATGATATCTGCTCTTTGTCCGATTCTGACTTTAGAAATGTCATTTGTTTTGATTTGAAGAAGAACGATTTTTATATTGGTGCTCACAAGACTTGCAATGGTTTGTCCCTGTTCTACGTACATCCCTTCTTTAATATCAAGTTCATTATTTTTTTGAAAATCGTTTTGTAAGCCATCCATTCCTGTTGCCTGGACGTTGCCTTCATATTTACTGTACACAGGGATTGTCAGCATTGGAGTTCCGGATTTTGTAATCTGTTCCAGCATTGAATCTGTCAGCCCTAAAAGTTTTAATTTTTTTTCGGCTGCTTCTATCATCACTTTTTCAGATGAATCGTGATTTATTAAGTATAGATAATTTTCCTGCGCTGTTACAAGTTCGGCACTATAAATCTCAAATATTAACTCTCCCGAATGTATAAATTGATTTTGATATTTGATATACAATTTATCAATTCTGCCACTGATGATCGATGATATAGAATAATTTCCTCTCGGATCATAATCTACATATCCGTTACTTTCAACAAATATGTCTCGTTTTGTAAAAACCGGTTTTATCGTTTTTACAGCGGCGAGTACATTTTCATTCGCTGATTTCAAAACATCTTCCAACACTGCGTCACTGATCTTTATTTCCAATTCCATTCCTTTACATTCTGATTTCGGACAACGACCGGGATGATCCTGTTGAATTTCAGGGTGCATCGGACAATAATAAATTACTTTTTCTATTCCACTCTGTTGTGTTTTCTCCTTCGCTTTAGTCTCTCCGCGATCGCAACCCGTTATTGAGAAAAATGCAACACAAAGCATTGTGAGCTTCAATAAAATACTACTTAAAATAGGACTCGAATTTTGCAAACCCATTCTTTCTCTTTCGATTGTTAATTGCTCATTGTTAATTGTTAATTGATTTCTATTTTATCTGCATTTCTTTTTCGTACTCTGCCTGCAATTGAAGCAACGTACTTAAATGAACGAGATATGCTTGTTCAGCCATTTGTATATCATCCCATGCCAGCAGTACCATATTCAGTTCATTTGTATTCTGACGATATGAAAGCAGATTCACTTCGAGGCTTTTCCGATAGGCCGGTAAAACATTTTCCGAATAATTTTCTGTTTCTAAATACTCGGAATTTAATTCTACCAGCAACATTTTTATGGTCTGAGTCGCCATATTTATCATAGCAATGCGGTCATCTTCTTTTGCAAGTATAGAAAATCCCATTGCCCTTGCTTCTGCCTTGTAACCTTTAGAGTACCACGGTGCAATTGGAATGGAAACCATTCCTTCAACCGAGAACATATTCCTCTCTGCAGGTATGGAAGGAGTCGGTGTTCCCATATTCATCGATGTAGTAGTTTCTTTTGGAAATCTTAAATAATTTCTGAATCGAAAACCAAATTCCGGTTTTGATTGTAACAGAATCAGTTCTTTGTTCAGTTTCATTGAATTGATTTCACTATTCATTTTCATAACATCGCTGCGGCGGGAAGCAACGGTGTCTTTGAGTGAGGGTGTTCCGATATATTTTTTTACCGGATATGTTGTGTCGATCGAAACAGATTCATTCAAATCCTCACTCATCATATAATTTAGAAAAACATTAGTTTTCTTAATTTCATTCTGTTCATGAATCAATTCGGTTTCTGTATTTGCCAAACGTGCCTTCAAACGATAGATTGACGACATATCGCTGTTGCTGCTTATCGACAATTGTTTTTCACTAATGGATATCATTGTTTTCAGAAGATCTATGTTAATGGTAATAATTCCGATTTTCCGATCGCTTATATACCTTTCGAAATATTTTTGTTTTGCCTGATAGAATAATTCATTTTTAAGTTTTTCACTGTCTTTTACATCCAGATCAGCGAGTGATTTAAGATAATTTTCTTTCGCTTTAAGTGACTTTCCATTGATAAATTGTTGAGAAATTCCGATTCTGATCACGTTCTCATTAAATCTGAACCTATATGAATTGTCATCAAACTCCAAACCTGCCTGTGGTGCAGGAAGCGCCTTTGCTCCTTTGACCAACTCGTTTGCCGAATTTATTTTCTCTGTAAAAGATTTCAAAGCCGGATGATTTCGTTCAATTCGATTGAGAATTGTGTCTAAAGTAATAACCTGAGAAAAACCCTCAACACCTGTTGTGATAAACATGACAATCGGAATGAGGAAGAAATAAACTCTTTGCGACTTTGCGTCTTTGCGGGAG
>JAHEYM010000223.1:4417-6754 GCA_023251595.1 Bacteroidota bacterium | reverse complement strand
TTGACAAAGAAAGAAATCAGCTTTATTATATCCTAATTCAAAACCAAAATGTAAGGTTCGTTTGTCATCGCCGGCGAGATTTCGCACACGTTTTGTTTGTGAAAAAGACAGTGTGCTGCTTAAATAAAGCAACGCAAAAAACGCCACAATTTTAAGTGCGCCTTTATTTTCGAAACAAAAAGAATGAGGATTTTCCTTTATCACCGGGTGTTATATCGCGATTGTATTCATCTGGGTTTCCGGCCGTAATAGGCGGTGGCAACGCCAAATGTCATTTGAACCATGTTGAGGTCAACAAATCCGGCAGTTTCAAGCATTGCCTGAAATTCTTTTCCGGAAGGGAAAACATTTACAGATTCTGGTAGATATCGGTATGCGGAAATGTCTTTAGATACCATTCTACCGATTATCGGCAGAATTCGATTGAAATAAAATTTAAATAATTTTGATCTCAATGCTCCTTTAGGTTTTGAAAATTCAAGCACAACCACTATTCCTCCAGGCTTTAGTACACGGAACATTTCAGCGATGCCTTTGTCAGGGTTTTCAAAGTTGCGAACGCCAAATGCAACGGTAACCAGATCAAATTTATTACTATCGAAGATCAAATTCTCGCAATCACAGTGAATGAAATGCACTTTTTCTTGCAACTTCATCTTTCTGGTTTTCGATTGCGCAATCTCGAGCATTTTCTCCGAAAGATCAACACCGATCACCTGAAGCGGCTTTAACATCTTCAGAATCGTGAAGGAAAAGTCACCCGTGCCGCAAGCTAAATCCAACGTGATTTCTACCTTTTCCTGGCGAATCGGTTGTAGCGCTTTCTTTCTCCAACGACGGTCGATTCCGACGGACAGGAAGCTATTCAGAAAATCATATCGGTACGCAATGTTATCGAACATGGTAGTCACCTGTTCTTTTTTGCTACCGGTCTCTGAGTATGGTCGGATCATTTTCTTCTAATTGACGGGTAAAGGATAAATACTAAGGTAAGCAATTCCCAGGATCAAACTGATAACTCGTCCTAATGCCATACTGAAAATGATAATTAGTTTTCCAAAGAGATTAAGCTCTGACGGGATTCCACCAGCAAAGCCATTATTGAAAAATGCGCAACATTCGGCAAATGAAATGTTTGAGAGATGGGCGTTGGGATGGGTTATCATTAATAATAAAATACATATAAGGAGCGTGCTAATGGAGAAAAACATGATTTTGGAGATCCTTTTAGTGACACGGAATTCAGCCACCGATGATTCTCCGATTTCTTCCGGAAATAATCGAAGTACCGCGCTCTTTAACAAAAGCCAAACTGTTGTTGTTCTAAATCCGCCTCCTGTAGAAATTGGTGAGGAACCAATAACGATCATGCTTAGCAAAAGAACAAAACTCGCGGGAACCATTGAATGAAAAGGAATATTCTGGTATCCGGCGCCACGCGCTGAAATAACTGTAAAAAGTGAAGCTATGCCTGCTCCAACCGATGGAACATCAATCAAAGTATGTCTTCTTTCCAAAAAGTAAAACAATCCAGCTCCTGTTATAAGAACGATCAGACCGGTCACTACCGTGATTCTGGTTGCGTGTCCGGGTTTTAGTTTTGGACTTGCAAGTCTTTTTCTTAATTCAGAAAATGAGAAAAGCTCCATAAACGCGAAAACTCCAAAACTGCCTGTGAGCATGAGACCCGCGGTTCCTAGTTGAAATATGTATCCGTTTCTTAATCCGACGGTACTAAAGCCATCTGGTAGTAATGTAAAACCACAATTGTTGAATGCAGACACCGCATGAAAGAACGAAAAGAATATTTTATGAGCGATTCCACTAAATTGAATTTCTTTAGGCCATAGTGAAAATAGGAGAATAGTTCCTGTTGCTTCAGCGATTATTATAAATTTAAATAAATACCTGAATTTACGTCTTCCTTTTTCATCGATATCATGATATATCTCACGTGTCGAGCGCATCCAGATGGTTTTTACACCATCAACACGTATTGCGAGTACGAAGAGCAGACCGAAAAACAAGGTTAAAATTCCTCCCGTCTGAATTAGAAAGAGCAAAAATATTTTACCGAAAGGAGAGAGAACTACCGCAAGATTCGTAGTCCACAAACCGGTATGCGATACCGCACTACTAGAAGAAAATAACGCGTCAATAATTGCCGGACTCCGGTGATCAATATAACAAAATGGGAAAAGAAAAATAATGATAGCGGAGAAGATTAATCCGAAAAATAAAATCGGAAAGAGAAAGAATGGTGCGGAGAGTGCTCTATAACGTCGCAACGGAAATATTTGCATGGTTTGCGAAGCGATGGATTAGCTTCAAATTAAG
>JAHEYM010000223.1:0-4407 GCA_023251595.1 Bacteroidota bacterium | reverse complement strand
GTCGCCGGTTGCAGGATGCTAGTGATTTTTTCACTCTTTCCATCGCTTTCCGGAGCGTATCTTCAGAGGCAGCGTATGATATTCTTATACAATTCGGATCACCAAACGCTTCCCCGGAAACCAGTGCTACATGAGCTTCCCTGAGGAGATACATGGTAAGATCATGTGCATTGTTGATTATTCCGCCGGTCCAGGTTTTTCCGAAGAAAGAAGTTACATCAGGAAAAACATAGAACGCGCCGAGAGGTGTGTTTGTCTTGAGACCCGGAATTTGTTTAAGAAGTTCCAATACAAGATCGCGTCGTTTTAAGAATGCTGAGCACATCTTTTTAGTTGCATCCAACGGCGAACTGATAGCTGATAAAGCCGCCTTTTGAGCAATGGATGACGCAGCCGAAGTGAATTGTCCCTGCATCTTATCGCATGCAACTGCTACCCATTTCGGAGCCGCAAGATATCCGATCCTCCAACCGGTCATTGCATAACCTTTAGAGACACCATTAACAATCAAAACCTGATCTTTAATCTTTTCGTTTATCGCAATGCTATTGTGCGTTCCGATGAAATTGATATGCTCATAAATTTCATCCGAAATAACCATCATCCCCGGATTCTCCGCGATTACTTCAGATATTTTTTGAAGATCCTTTGCAGAATAAACAGTGCCGGTTGGATTACAAGGTGATGAGAAAATCAACATCCTCGTTTTTGGTGTAATAGCACTTCTGAGTTGTTCGGCGGTAAATTTAAAGTCGTCTTCCACCTTCGTGTGGATGTAAATTGGAATTCCGCCTGCCAGCTTGAGTATTTCCGAATAACTTACCCAAAATGGAGTAGGAATAATGATTTCATCACCCGGATTTATGAGGCTAAGAACCACGTTGGCAATGGATTGCTTTGCGCCGGTCGAGACTACGATCTGATCAGGTGCGTATGTAAGATTGTTCTCCCGAAGGAGTTTCTCTGAAATCGCTTTTCTTAAGTCTGCATAACCGGAAATTGGCGGATAAAATGTGAACCCATCATCAATTGCCTTCTTTGCAGCGTCTAAAATGTGCTGTGGAGTGACGAAATCAGGTTCACCCAGACTCAAACTGATCACATCTTTGCCTTCAGCGATCAACTCCCGGCTGATCCTCGACATCTTAATCGTTTCTGATTCAACCAGTTGGTTGACCCTATCTGATAATCTACCCATGTCTTCTATGAAAGTGCGAAGGTACAGAAAATCATTACATTTGCAGGGCATGAAACCGGGCGGGTCACCTCTAGTCCAAACTTTATTAATCCCGTTTTTCCTTTTTGCAGGAAATGCAGTCCTCAAACTCATTTTTTTATCGTCGAATGATCTTGCTTTAGACGAACCATTCTCTGTATTTTATTCGCAGATGGATATGCTTACGATCATTAATGAGCTGGCAAAAGGAAATAATCCGCCACTATATGAACTCTTCCTTCATGGTTGGGTGAAGTTAGGGGGTACTGATCCCTTCTGGGTTCGTCTTCCATCAGTGATTTTCAGTTCGATGACTGCTGTAATGATTTATAATCTTGGCAGAAGATTTATTAATCGGGAAGTCGCAATTGTCGGATCACTCATATTCACCTTCTCAACATTTATTATATATTTTTCCCATGAAGCAAGAGTATATTCGCTTTTTGCGCTATTAGCAACAATTTCAGTTTATTATTTTCTTCGACTTACTACAGATCCTAAAGAAAAGAATAATTGGACATATCTGCTCATTTTTAATATGTTATTGGTTTATGCACACTATTTTGGAATCATAATTATCGGTCTCGAAATAATATATGCATTTGTTTTTTTGTGGAAGGAGAAAGAAGCATTGCGGACGGTGACCACAAATGTTCTATTCTTACTGGTGATATTTCTTCCGGGAATCATTATAGGTTTTCGCCAGGCACGGAAAATTGCATTTGAAGGGAGTTGGCTATCGAAACCCACTATACCTGCATTTTACGATAACGTTCATAAATTCTCTAATAAACCTGTGATAGCAGCTTTTTTCATCATTTTAATACTCACCCTGGTCGTTCGAATTTGCATCGGTTATAAAGCCGAAAAACCGGATGGATTAAAAGCTGTAAAGTTTTTGCTCGTATGGTTCTTCGTGCCGTATATCAGTATATTTATTGTTTCATTTTGGATACCGATGTTCCTTGACCGATACCTGATGTTTCTTACCGTACCTTTTTATTTATTGGTTGCAGTTTCTGTTTCGGTTCTTGCGCACAAAATTCCCTGGCTTCGATATTCTTTATTTAGTTTAATAATTGCCGGAATGATATATACAGTTAAGCCAAATCCTTCGAACAATCGGGAAGTTATAAAGGTGACGAATTTGGTGAAAGAAAACAAATCAACCGGCACACTGGTTTTAATTACACCATATTGGTGTGATCTGGGATTTCTGTATTATTATAATCAGGATATGTTTCACGATTATCTGGGTTATCAGAACCTGATGAGCAAAGATTCTGTGTTCGCGACCAACGATTTAAATTGGGTGAAACAACTCACTGCGAAAAGTGAAAGTAATGTTATATATTATCAAAACGGAAGTGGAGGTGTCGATCCAGACGATAATATTAAAAATTATCTGTCCTCAAAATATTCTCACACGCAGGAATTATACCGAAAAGATCCTATCGTATTGACAAAGTTTTCGGATTAATTT
The DNA here is from genome assembly GCA_023251595.1 of Bacteroidota bacterium. Classification (GTDB taxonomy): domain Bacteria; phylum Bacteroidota; class Bacteroidia; order AKYH767-A; family JABDAW01; genus JAHEYM01. The sequence continues at coordinate 1,708 of JAHEYM010000223.1, read as the reverse complement.
CAGTAAGTCTCAGGTTCTGCGGGCAATTGTATGATTTTCTGAATTTTATATACCGGATACCTGAGAAATGATTTTTCAAAATAAGGGGAGTTTCGATATATCCAATCAAGTTGAGCATTTGCATCTTTTGTAAAATCTTTATCTGCTTTCTTTTTATCTTCAAATTTTTTACGGAGCGCCACATCATTTTTCAATAATTCATCAGCTTTTTCTTCGAATACGTAAGAGGAAAAATACTCTTTCTGCATCAGAATTCCGTCAAAGAAATTCCAGGCAAAATAAGAATCAGAACATCGTGGTTCAAGTGTCTCAGCTATATATTTACTTCCGAACTGAGATACCGGAACAATCACATCACCCTTATGAAATTTGATCTCCTGAACTGTATCAGTTGTTTCAATATTATAGTGTAGATAATGACTCTCATATGGTTTTTTCGTCGTTTCGTAATTTGAAATATAATAAGAAGAAACCATCATTGAAGTGTCTTTACTAAACCGCATCAAATTGATTTCGTTTAATTTTAGGAGTGAAATAACATTTTCATAAGCCTGTGGTACGACGTAGTAAGAGGGTAATTTTATTTCAACTCCCGCCTTATAATAATTGTAATACCGGATATTTTTGGTGAACGGTGATTTCTCATCATAATATAATCGTTTCCCACCTGTTACCTCACTTTTTTTATACTTTCCTTCATAACCTTTAAATTTAAGTGTATCAAAACGCAAGGTGTCGAGTTTCCAGTTTGAAAAATATTTTTCACTCACAATATTATATTCCTTTCCCTTTTCGCGAAAACCCTCGAAATAAGTATCGAGATTATTGATAGTTTTCGCAAGTGTAGAAATAAATGCGTAAGTCGCTCTAACTCTTTGGTTGAAGGGTTTTAGCATGTGTGTTTCCGCCGTAAAAGCAACACAATCAAATAATGAGGCATATCCTGAAGAATAACGGGGAGAATCCATAAAACCAACAATTCCGGAGTCAGGTATTTCTTTGTATTCGTTCACATAAGGACACATGGGAAATCCTTGTTTTTCCATCTCACTGTGAAAAGGAGGGATGAGATTTTTCTCAATATAATTTTTGAATATAGGATTAAATTTTTGGAGATGCGTGATGAAATAAGTCATCGTATATTGGTAATCCGCACCATCTGAAACATGTGTGTCTATCATGAAATCAGGTTTCCAGTATTGAAATATTTCCTCAAAACTATGGCAATTCCTGCTGTCGCACTTAATAAAATCTCTGTTTAAATCCAGATTTTTTGCATTTCCTCGAAATCCAAAAGTATCGGGACCATTCTGATTTGCTCTGCTCCAGGGAGTGCGTTCCAAAGCACCATCAATATTATACATCGGTATTACAACGATAACCAGTTTTTTGAACGATTCTCTTAATTCTTTTTGAGTTGCCAGATCCCGCATGAACATCATGCAAGCATCAACACCGTCGGGTTCACCCGGATGTATGTCGTTCATAATGAGTAACACGCGTAAGCCCTTCCTCCGGACTTCATTTGGATTGAACACTTTATTTGCGGAGAAAATTACGGGTGTTAATCGCTTACCGCAATCGGTCAATCCGGCTGTGTAAGTGAGTATCTCTTCCGCATTACTATCGAGTTGATTGTAGAAGTTTATACAGTCCTCCCATGAAGAGGTTTTTATCTCCTTGCTTAGTTCGAAGGGCGTTAAAAATG
>JAHEYM010000222.1 GCA_023251595.1 Bacteroidota bacterium | reverse complement strand
TACTTTAATATTTTTGATTCGTTAATAATGCTTGTGAATTTTAGTCAATTAACACCTCACGGTTTTCTTTTTCTTCCCGATTACTCCTCTTTTTTTAAGTTTATCAATATATTCAGGTGAGTATGGAGTTTTGCAAGCTGTGCCACACATATCAATGGTAACATTCCCAATCCTTTTACCGGTTTCGATCGCAAGTTCTGTCAATTCAGGTACGTTTCCACCAACTGCAATCACGAAAGCATTCATTGTTTGTTTCACCCTGTTCTGCGCCTTATTAATTTCTTTTTCGATTCTTTTTAACAACAATTTTATTTCACTTTTATTCAGATTTTCGTCCGGAGTGAGCGCCATTAAACACGAGTATGTCGCCCAACCTGAAGAAGCAATATTCTCTTGCTTCGATTCAATCCAATCCAATGCAAGTTCCCGACCAAAATTACTCTCGGCAGCAATCCATGGAACTGTATATTCGCTTATCATATACCAATATGCATTCTTCGCCCAATGATTAAGATTCGCTTTGGTCATTTTTTTCTCATCTGCGATTAAACCTGCAAGATACATCGCATCCGAATTTCCGGTATCATAAAGGTCCAAAGATAGTTGGTAATCTTTTTTAATTCTTTTTTGGATTTTTTTTAAATCTTCTACTTTGACTCCATAAAATGGTTCTTTGGCGCCGTGTTTGAGAAAAATCCTTTTAATGCTTTCGTTGCCCGAAATTTTCAATTCGGACATAACTTCTTTTACCGTCATCGTATAAAATATTAGGGTTTGGGTTTGACTGGCTTGATTTATGGATAACGATTTGCCGCTCTGACACTCTATTATTCGGACAAATTTACAACCTTTCACTTAAATCACAAAATACATATCGATCTCTCCCTTGTTCTTAGCCTGAATTTTACCGCGATGACTGCATTTTATTTTATCTTTTACCATCTCGTATGTAGTTCCACTGATATTTACCTTTCCTGCTTCTCCAGTTGATTCCATTCTGGAAGCAATATTTACTGTATCACCCCAGATATCATAAGCGAATTTTTTAACGCCTACAATTCCGGCAACAACAGGTCCTGTGTGAATTCCTATTCTGATTTCAAAAATTTCTTTATTTTGTTCTTTTCTTAATTTCGAATGCTGAGACATATAATGCTGAATATCTATCGCCGCGTTTACTACGTCAATGGCGTTCGTAGTATTTGTGACGGGTAAGCCTCCTGCGCACATATAAGCATCACCAATTGTTTTTATTTTTTCAATATTATATTTAGTAATGATATTGTCGAAAGCCTTGAAACAGGTATGAATCTCATTCACTAATTCTGATGGTGAAAGTTTTTCGGTGATTTGTGTAAATCCTTTGAAGTCAGTAAACATAACGGTTACTTTATCAAAGTGTTTTGCATCGGCGGTCCCTTTTGCTTTTAGTTCTTCCGCCACTTCTTCTGGGAGTATATTTAGCAGTAATTCTTCACTTCGTTTCTTCTCAATTTCAATTATTTTCTTCTGTTTTTTTGTGATATGCCAACGGTTATACATAAAACCCGAGAAAACCAACACAAGAACTAACCCACCGATGTAAAATCTTTTTTCTATCGACCGCGATTTTTTTTCTTCGGTAAGTGTTATTTCAGTTAATTGTTTTCGATAAGTGATTGAATCTTCACGTTTCCCATATTCATAATTCATTTCTTTCCTTGCGGCAGCATTATATTTATCAATATCGTATATGCTGTCACGAATAATGATAAAATCTTTATAAGTTGTCAGGGCATCTTTCGTGTTACCGGACATTCTGTATGCCTCCGAAAGTAGTTCTGCGAATGCCAGAATGTATTCAGTCTGTTTTAATTCTTTTGCATTGGAAATCGCATTTTTTAAATATTCAAGTGCCTTGTTCAGGTTTGCTGTTTTCCCTGCCGGAATAAGGCTATCGGGTTTAATTTCTCCGGTACTGTCATTCGCTATATCGAGGAATGTCTCACCAATATTACCCAAATTTCGCGTGACTCCATTCTTATTTCCCAATTCAGTTTCTTTCCTCAGTGCATCAAAATAATATACCATTGCCTTTGAAAAATCTCCTTCTTCCGCGTAAAAGTTGGCGATGTTGCCAAGCGATCGTGCAATACCTTCCCGGTTATTAATTTCCTTATAAATTTGTAATGATTTCAGGTTATTTTCCAGTACTTTCTCTTTATCTTTCAGGGTATAATAAACGTTAGCCATATTGCCATAAATTATAGCTATATCTTCTCGTCTGTTTAATTCCTGAAAGATTTCGAGTGCTTTCAGATCGTATTCCAGTGCTTTTATCTGATTCTTAGACGTGTGAAGAACAATTCCTATATTGCGAAGCAAACCTGCTTGTTTTGAACGATCGTGTAATTGCTCATAAAGTTTCAACGATTTATATTCGTTTTCAAGCGCGTTCGCGTAATCTGCTTTATTTGCATAATTCGCTCCGATTCCATAATAAGCAGCAGCTATTCCGTATATCCATGAAAGTTTCTCTGCGAGTTCCAGCCCTGCTCTTCCGTATCTCAATCCTTCATCAGGATTTAGATACGGATAAGAATAGGACAAATCATTGAGAAGTTTGACCTTGTTCGTATCTTCTTTTGCAAGTGGTAATTCAACTAACAAAGAATCAATTAGCGACTGACCTTGCTTTTGCGCAGAGACCACACCCTGAAACATGCATAATATAAAAATAAGTGGGAAGGATTTAATTTTATTTTATATTAGAGTGAAGATCAGTTCCTCAGGTTTTATCGCAAGATGGGCAGAATATGGCATATTTATAATAATTGCAAGATAAATATTTTTAGTAACATATACGGTTACCCAATAATCACTTCAATCGCTCCCGCACCATATTTCCCGCTCGGACCCGGCCGATGTGTGTGCGTAGTCTCTGACTCAATAATTTTGATAATCTCTGATTTTAATTTCCCTTTTCCAACACCATGTATAAAAACAATGGAGTTTTTTTCTGCCAATATCGCTTCATCCAAACAGTTTCTGAAATGAGAAAGCTGAATTTCTAATATTTCTGCATTGCTCATATCACTGTAATGATCAATCAGCGATTCTATATGTAAATCCACCTCGATGTATCCATCAGACGTATCATACCATTTTACTTTCCTCGATTCTTTTTCTTTTTTTGTTTTTGGTTGAACTTGTGCCACTGTTTTTAGAGCAGCTTCTTCCGCTTTCTTCTGAATTTCCGTGAGATCGAAAACAAAACCATCTTGCTCCATTAAGGGTGCACGTTTGAAATGTTTAGACCGGCTCAGGGTATTTTGGTTGAATGGAAGACGAATATGAAATGGTTTTTTTGCCTTATTAAAACCTTTTTTATATTTCACAGCACTCACTATAATATGATCCCAATGATCTGTTTCGCTTTGCTTCACTACGTGTATCGCGTGTTTTGAAATGGGAACCATTAATCCATAGTTAATTCCGATCTCTTCTTTCCTTTCTGAAATATAATAAGAAAATAATATATTTTCATTCGTATTATTCACGAGTAACACCGAAAAGAAACGATCCTGATCTGCCGCTTCCGTTCCCGGAACAAATACAATAAATAATCCTTCTTTCGAGACAACTTTTTGTGAACTGGCAGTAGATGTTACTCCGGGAGTTGTTACTTCGGGTGAAATGGGTTCGTCTTGTATATTGGATATTTTCACCAATTGCGAAGAAAGCATTTCCCACTCGAAATCATCTTCAACGGAAACCATCACACGATCATGACCGATAATCGCAGTCACAATCCCTTCTCCCGTCTCGTTCAGAAATCTTACTTTATCTCCTATGCTCAGTATCATCTTCAGAAATATAATGGACGAACTATTACATGATGAACGCCGTTTATTTTATTAAGTTCAATCGTGGGTGCCGGAAATTTTAATATTCCTGCGGCTTTAAAAAATGTGTGGAGAAATTTGCTTTTCGTTTTAATCTTGGAAAGATCTACATCCAAAGAAATATAATATTGACGGTATCTGGGAAATGAGGGAATCAGATTTCCTTTAGAGTCAACTGGATTTCCAATCGAGTCTGTCATGTTTTTTGTCGCACCCGTCATTCCTTCAGCACCATATCCGATTGCTAAATTCAACCATTTCGGGAATTTACTCGTTTTGGGTAAAAATGAATATAAATTTCCTGATAACCAGTGTGTAAATCCATTATAATCTTTTACCATTCTTGATGGAATATTATCGCCGAAAACATTGGGTCGGTATTTAGCGTAAGGGGAAGGGTGAAACGAATATTTAACATTAATTCTTTGCTCATCCCAGGCAAGTTGTTGTGAGATCGCTGTAGCGGCACCAAGCGCATTAGCAGTTACATCACCGGGCGAAAATCCCCATCTCTTTCCCAATCCATCCATACATTCAAAAGTGGTTTCGAAAATTAATCCAAGTGTTCCACCAATCCAGATTGCCTTTTTTCTCTCAACACCAGCCCATCTTAGAGTTCCAATGCCGATATTTCCCAAATAATAAGCAATTAAATAGTGTCCGCCTTTGTCTATTTGCATCCATTCATTATTGTCATTAAAAAAATGGAATTGCGTGAGCGTATCGCCTTTATACCACAAATAATATAAGCCGGTCATACTCGCAGGATATAAAACACCGACCGTTCCTTCTATCACATGTAATCTTGTTTTATTTAATACGGGAGAATTCTCAAAAAACCGTAAAGTATCTCCCGAAGCAAATAATTTATTTGGGGTGAAAAATATAACAATAACTCCGGTAATTGTGAGTAAACGAAGTCTGGGTGTGAGGGTAAAGTTACACATCCCGTTTCAATTCATCAGTAATGTTTCTCTGCCGTCTTTTAATATATCCAATGCTTCGGCTTTTGTAGATGATTCGGCATAAGTTCTCAAAACCGCTTCTGTCCCTGAAGCACGTATCATCAGCCAATCGCCGTTTTCGAAAAAATATTTCCACCCGTCGAGGTCTTCCACATGGTCAACTTTATATTTTCCGAAACTTGAATATTTTCCTTCTTTGCAATTCTTAACGATATTGTTTTTTACTGTCTCAGGTAAACTCAAATCTGATCTTTCAAAATGAAAGGGACCTGTAATTTCATATACTTCTTCAATCAGCTCATATAATGATTTACCCGATTTAGCCATATATTCCCAGATCACCAGTCCTGTCCAGATACCATCACGTTCAGGAATGTGTCCCTTCACAGCTATACCTCCCGATTCTTCGCCCCCAAGCAAAACATCTTCTTTTAACATAATCTCACATATATACTTAAATCCGATTTTGACAACCTCAAGTTCAAGCCCGTAATGTGCACACAATTTTGCTACACGGGGTGTGGTAGAAAATGCCGTTACAACTTTTCCACTCATGCCACGGTATTTTACCATATAATGAATGAGCAATAAAATGATATGATGTGAATCAATGAATTTACCTTCATGGTCAAACAAACCCAACCGATCTGCATCGCCGTCTGTAACGAGACCGCAATCAATATTTCCGGATAAAGAAATAAATTCAGAAAAAGGCCGAAGGTTTTTCAGAATGGGTTCAGGTGGCGTTCCTTCAAAAGATGGATTGTAATCACAATGCATGAAGGTAATATCAGGCAGTAATCTGCGCATCACATTTTGTCCGGCTCCGAACATCGCATCATAAGCTAAATTCAGGTTTGATTTTGCGATGGCTGCCAGGTCAAAATTTGCCTGAACATGTTCGCAATACATGGTCTCCAGATCCACCGCCTGAATTAATCTTTTTGAAAGTAATTCAGCCATATCTATGTCATCCGAAGAAACAGGTGATTTCTCAGGAATCAGTTTCTCAATTTCTTCAACGTTAGAAGGGAGTAGGGGACCACCATAATGTCCCTTTAATTTATATCCGTTGTAGGAGGGTGGATTATGACTCGCGGTGATGATAATTCCCAATGATGCTTTGTAATTTACCGTTCCCAGAGAGATCATTGGTGTCGAAACAAATCCGTTTGCCAAATGAACCTGTATTCCACGTGAAGCCAGAATCTTTGCAGCAGTCCGTGCAAATAATTCTCCGCCAAATCTGCAATCATGCCCCAGTACCACCGTTGGTTTTTCGTTCGAATTCAACAACCAATCGGCAACCGCACATGTAACCCGTTCTACATTCTCTACTGTAAAGTCTTTTGCTATAATAGCCCTCCAACCATCGGTGCCGAATTTAATTTTATTCATCTGAATAATTATTTGATATTATTTATTTTGAATATATTGTGTGATATGCCTCCAGTCTGCATTGAGAACCGCATCCTGATATTTAGCCGATTCATTCCTCGAAACAGGCACTCCATTGATTCCGGAAATGAGATAAAAGAAACTTTTTTCTTTCAGGAAATCTTCTATACTTTTGAATTCTACTACCATCTCCCAATTATTTAATTCGTCCATTGTTACCGGTCTTAAGGCAGTATCGTTCACATAGAGCGTAATAGTTTTTGGTTGATAGCTGATATAATCACCATTCTTATTCCATACTTCCGATACTTCGACCTTATTTACATGAACCACTCTGTTGAGTGAAGTGATGACTGAGTCGCTGAACTTGTTTCCCATTAAATAATTATATATCCAGACATTAAGTGTCAGGAAATCCTGAAACGAATTCAGAAGTCTGTTTCCCTTTTCGAATTGGATATCTTTGATCCGGTAGTTTTCTTCAATAAAATAATTTATCAGTTTTTCTGTCTTGATTTCATCTGCATTTGTTATCATTTCACGTGTCTCAAAAATTGCATT
>JAHEYM010000221.1 GCA_023251595.1 Bacteroidota bacterium | reverse complement strand
TCCAGGTATTAAAAGAATGTCCAATTTCCCACGCCCAATTTCCAATGTCCAGGTATTAAAAGAAAGTCCAATGTCCCACGCCCGATGTCCAATTTCCAAGTTTAAAAGAATTTCCAATTTCCAACACCCAATGTCCAATGTCCGGGTTTAAAATTATATAATTGAACATTTTTTCCTTACTTGGACATCGGACATTGGACATTGGAGATTGGACATTGAAAACCGATCATTAGAAATCGAAAAACTCTACTCCAGATTCGAGAGATGCTTTGCCACCTCCATCAGATCCTCATAGATCTCCATTAATTCGCATTCGTGATTATTAACGATAATCGTAAATGTATATATCTTGCCTGATGCGCCGACCACGTATCCTGCCATGCTACGTACGCGTGTCATATAGCCCGATTTTGCATGGATGGTTGTGAGCACGGGCGGTGGGGTCTTGCCTTTCGGTTTTGTGTAAACTTTCTGGCGGACTTCCACCTCGGGAAGCGTTTCGTAAAAATTACGGAAGAAGGTTGTGTCTTTTGTCAGCGTTGTCAACATAGCAGATAACACTGCCGGTGAGATTGAATTATTGCGCGATAAACCGGAACCATCCGTGAGATACATTCCTTTCATCGGAATATTCTGACTCTCGTAAAATCGCCCGACCGCCTGCACCCCACGATCGGTCGTGCCTGCGTGCATTGAATCGACTCCAAGTGTTTTTAACAAGGTCTCTGCATAAAAATTCTGACTCACGAGATTGGTGAACGTGATGATTTCTTTTAATGTCGGTGATGTACTTACATATATAGTTGTTCTTGAAGGTTTGAGAATTTGTCCTTTAATTTTCGTACGTCTCACAGTAGTTTCTATACCTGCAACTGCTACACCATAATCTTTTAATGTTTGTGTTAACTGACTCGCGCAAAAAAGTGCCGGATCGGGAAGAATACTTTTAAATGATAGTGTTTTTGTGCGCGGTGTGAGATAACCCATCACATAACGTTCATTCATATACGGCGAACCCATTACATATACATAAGAGAAATCGACATCCGGATTAATTGTAATTTCATCGTGAAGATAAAGTCCGGGAACACTGTCGCGTGCATTCACACAAATTTCTTTATTGCAATATGCCACGTCGATATCGAACATATTATCGTTGAAGGAAAGTCCGCAGGTGCCGGTGCAATAATCGCTTTCCATGTCCTCCCATGCCCAACCGGGTGGAATGGTTTCGTAATCGAAAATACTTTCGTCACCAATGACAGAACCTGTTATTTTTTTAATTCCCGCATTTTTAATTGCACTCGCCCATTTTTTCAAAACGGTATCCATCTCATACCCTTTGAATGACTCTGAACCAAGCGAAGGATCACCACTACCTTTTATATAAATATTTCCATCCAAAACGCCGGTAGTTTTATTTATGGTTCCGTCATACTGAATCAGCGTTTTAAAAGTATAATCCGGACCGAGTGTATGCAGACTTGTAGAGGTGGTGAGAATCTTTTGTATAGATGCAGGAATGAGACTCATATTGCCCTGATGATCGAGCAGGATTTTTCCCGTTGCCGCCGAACGCAGACAAAAACTAAGTTCAGAGTGAATAAAATGTTCGGTAGCATTCAGAGAATCTAAATACTTTGCCAAGTCGGCGATCACACGATCGTTTGTGGGCTTTTTGGAGCTGTCAATTGGGACAATGGGGACTGGTGGGACGATGGGGTTTTTAGGTGTTGTTTTTCCCGATTGCGCAAAATTTGGGGATGAGAACAGCATGCTTCCCCCAAGAAAAAACAACCAGGTAAACTTAATCACGCTTTTATTCATAGATTGAGCGTATCTTCGGACAATTCATTCCAAAATTATTTTCCAAATATATGCAATCGACCGAAACAAAACCACGCGACCTCAGAAGGCTATCAACAATCGAAGAGGGATTATCAGGGTACGACTTCTCCCAGCCATTTCAACATTATGCGAAACAACATTTTCGTCAGTATCCGCAAATGGGATCTACTGATCGCCGTGTGTTCAAAGCGGTTGCATACTCACTTTATTCTATCGGTAAAGCGCTTCAGAACGAATCGTTCGGTGTTCGTTGTTCGGTGGGTTCTTTTCTGAGAGAAACAGAACTTTGCGCGTTTACAGAATTTCTCCTCGGTGAATTTACACCACTTCCTGCCGAAAGTATTTCACTTCACCCAAAAGAAAAAATTAAGATTATTCAACAATTCTTTCCTTCATTTTCTTTGGAAGATGTTTTTCCCTGGCGAAAAAATCTTTCGAAGGAAATCGATGCTGATGATTTTATTCTTTCCTTTTTCACCAAACCATTCATCTGGATCAGAGTTCAGGAAAAGTTTCGTGAGAAAGTTCTGACCGAACTTCAACAACATGATTTTATATATATGGAAGATAAAGTCGTGAAGAACGCAATCTCGTTCGAAAAGAATTATGATCTCATAAAACTGAAGAGTTTTGAATCGGGCTATTTTGAAATACAGGATCGTTCTTCACAAGAATGTTCAACATTGATGCACCCGGCAGATGGAGAATCGTGGTGGGATTGCTGTTGCGGGTCGGGCGGAAAAAGTCTTCTGCTGAATTCGCTTGCCAATAACCTCAATATTTTCGCTACCGACATTCGTAACTCAATGTTCGAACAATTGAAGGTCAGGTTCAACAGAAATAAAATCAGGAACTACAGCATCGCAGTTTGGGATCTGGAGAAACCAATCGACATGGAAGGAAAGAAAAAAGATTCTGATGGCATTCTGCTCGATGCGCCTTGCACGGGGAGTGGAACGTGGACCGCTTCACCCGAAATAATACAAACATTTGATCCCGCGCTCATCCAAATAAATCACCAAAAACAAATCGCGATCGCACAAAATGTTCTTCCATATTTAAAAGTCGGGAAGCCACTCATTTATATCACATGCTCCGTGTTTAAAGAAGAAAATGAAAAGGTGGTTGAAGTTCTTTGTAAGAAACACGGGCTTGAGTTGGAAAGCTCGAAATACTTCAAAGGATATTCGAATCGTGCCGCCACACTTTTTGGTGCGAGAATGGTGAAAAAGTCTTGATAATCAGCAGAATTATAGCGTTCTTGCAAGCCGAATTGTGCTGACCCTTTGCGGCGTAATTTGGCTGCGAACCCTCCTGTCGGCGGGCGAAGGGCACGAAGGCGCTAAGTAAATTCCTTGTCGAATAAACCAACTTAAAACTATACTTCAGAATGAAAAAAATTACGCTTGCATTATTAGTGATGTTCAGTGCCGCACTTAGTTTCGGTCAACTCAACATGGTGTTCAGATCGAATCTGACTTTTGCTTCCGGTCTGGGTGGACTCATGACTGCCAACATTGGCGGTTATGTCGATACTCTTGGAAATGAATATGCGCTGGTCGGAACATACAACGGTTTATCGATTGTGGATGTAACCAATCCTGCGGTACCGGTGAACATGTATAATATTGTAGGTCCTGCATCTGAATGGAGAGAGGTGAAAACCCGTGGTAAATACGCTTATGTAACTACAGAAGGCGGAAATACAGGTCTGCAGATTATTGATCTGACCAATCTTCCCGGTCCGGTTACTTCACATTTCTGGCAAGGAAGCGGTGCGTTGGCGAATTCAATTCACACAATTCATGCGCTGCATATTGATGGACATTTTCTTTATTTATATGGAACAAATAATTCGGGTGGTGGTCCGACGAATACGATTTATGTCGATCTGACTGATCCGTGGAATCCAAGCTACGTTGGGCAATACGTCTACCCCGGAACCGGGAACGATTCGTATGTTCATGACGGTTATGTGCGAAACGACACTTGTTATGAATCGCATGTTTACTCAGGATTTTTCACGGTTGTTGATGCAACAGATAAATTGAATCCTGTGCTTCTTGCACAGCAAACGACCCCGACCGCATTCACACATAACACCTGGCTTTCTGATGACAGTCATACACTTTTCACCACGGACGAAAATGCGAATTCGTTTTTAACTTCGTACGATATAACTAATCTCGGCAATATTACCGAACTCGATCGTTTCACAACTGCTCCCGGAACCGGGGCTATTGTTCACAATGTTCATATTTTGAATGATTATGCAGTGGTTTCCTGGTATGTTGAAGGTGTGAGTATTGTTGATGCACATCGTCCCGACAATCTGATTGAAGTTGGGAAGTATGATACACACCCGCTTAACGAAACCGGATTTCATGGTTGCTGGGGCGTCTATCCTTTTTTGCCTTCGGGAACGATTGTCGCATCTGATATTGAAAATGGTTTGTACGTGTTGACTCCAACTTATGTAAGAGCCTGTTATCTCGAAGGTCTTGTGACCGACAGCGTTACACATGCACCGCTTTATCAGGCAACGGTTTCGATTGTCGCAACAACGGCAACAAAACAAAGCAAGACGAACGGAACCTATAAAACAGGAACTGCAGATTCGGGTTCGTACACGGTTACTTGTACAAAGCCGGGCTACTATCCGAAAACCTTCAATAATGTGGTTCTTACACATGGAAATGTGACGGCTTTGGATTTTCCGTTGGTTCCAATCACACCATTTGTCTTTACCGGAAAAGTGACTGATTCGAGAAACGGGAATGGAATTCCGAATGCGAAAGTTCATATCTTCAACACGGATTTCACCTTCGACGTGGTAACTAATTCATCCGGTATATTTACTATACCTACTTGCTATGCCGGTACTTATGATTTGTATGCAGGTATCTGGGGATTTCACCCAACATGCCTCTTCGCGCAAGCCATTAATCCATCTGTAATAAGTTACACAATACCAGTTACTTATGGTTATGCAGATGATTTTAACCTTGATCTGGGTTGGGTGATCTCAGGAGCACCTACAGCGGGTCAATGGGAACGTGGTGCACCGATTGGGGTGATGAATGGACCGGATCAATCTTCACCGGCTTCTGACGACACAGCGGACTGTTCGAACTCATGTTTTGTGACAGGAATCGGAGCAGTTGGAGATGGTCCTTCAAGCTCGGATGTGGATGGAGGAATTGCTGAAATTACTTCTCCGGTATTTGATGCAACGATATACGTGAATCCAAGAATTAACTATTCGCGATGGTTCTACAATGCACAGAATGGGAACGGTCCGACAAACGATACTTTAAAGATTACGTTGAGTAATGGTTCGACTTCAGTGATGATCGACAGTTTATTGTTCAACCAGCCGAATCAGGGAATGTGGGTTCACAAGAGCATTTTGATTTCCGATTTCATGACACCGTCTTCAAACATGACACTGTCGGTCGAGACTTCAGACTTCCCCAACTACAACGTCACAGAGGGTGGCTTCGACAATTTTGAGATCACGGGTGATGGTTTTGTTGGCGTAACGGAAGCTAACCGTGCTGAAATTCAGATGAATATATATCCAAATCCATCGGGAGGAGACTTCAATCTGAGTTATTTTGCAGATCCTAACATATTTTCTGCCAAGGAGTTGCAAATTAAAAATGTATGTGGTAGCTTTGTTCTGTTGAAGTCCTTGAAACCCGGACAAACTTCGATTGAATTTGGAAAGGAGTTAGCATCGGGGATGTACTTCGCACAGTTAGTGACTGACAATCAGAGATCACAAACGATCAAAATCATAAAAACGCATTAAGCTTAACTTTTCCCTTCCGGACCCCATTACCCTCCTTGCCCACTGCCCCCAACTGGAGGTATGAGTAAGGATGGTTCAGTGGGGTAACTTATTATTATTTCGGGACTATCGCCGGAACTTTGTACTTCGCCACCAATTCGTTGAACGAACTAAGCTCTGTTTTGAAAATCGAATCCAATTTTTGCAACTGAACGTTGATTGCATCCGCGATTTCCTTATACGCCGCGAGTACCTGAGCGGAGGGTCGGTTACAGCCCGACTGTGCAGTACTATTTATTCCACATAATTTATCGTTCAACTTTATCGGATAATTGATTGGATCTTGTCCGCTTTTGTTTTTTGTTTGATAAAGTTCTTCTTCAACAGAAGTCATTTTAGCGATCACGGATTTTGCAGAATCACGGATTTCTTTTAGTGAATCTTTTTCGATTCTGCCTAGAAGATCGTTGATCTGCTTTCTCGTATTTCTTATTTTCTCTATTGCACCATGTGTTTGATTTATTTTATTATGAACTTCAACCGAAAAATTAAACTGTGCAATATAATCATCAGCAGTTCCTGAGCATAATGGATCGGGAGTAATCATGCATTCGACTATTGAGAGAAGCGAATCATTGTCGAACATCTTTATATGATATTTACCAGTTGCTGCCATGGGTCCTTCTGTTCCACCCGACCAAAGAATAATTCCTTCAAATCTTTTTGCATCTGGATAACGAAGATTCCATTGAAGACGATTCATCCCCTGTTTCGGTTTTATGAGTCGTTGAATTTCTTTTTTATCCGGATTTTCTTTCATGACGTATTCGTACACAACTGAGTCGCGGGGATCTATTAATTGGAATTTCAATTTTAGTGAGGTATCGGGTTTATTCTTTATATAATAATTCACCACCAGCCCTTCCGGTGGGTTCTGCCCTACTCCTTCACCGCCTTGTCCTGGCCAGTCGTGGCGTGTAATGTCACGTGGTGTAAAGAGTTTTACTTTCGCCTGTTCAGCATCCATTTTTAATTTGTGAAGAGGAGTAAGATCATCGATGATCCAAAAAGATCTGCCTTGCGTCGCTGCAATGAGATCATTATTTTTAATCGTGAGATCTGTAATGGGAACAATTGGCAGATTTTGTTGAAAGGGTTTCCAATCCGCTCCATCATTAAATGATATATAC
>JAHEYM010000220.1 GCA_023251595.1 Bacteroidota bacterium | reverse complement strand
AGTACCGGTGCATCCGCAGCCTGCAGGGGTGGAACCCGCAGTTGCAGAAAACGAATTCTGACATTGGATAAAATCTAGAAATACACCAGAATCATAAATACAATCTCCTGCATCTGCGATTGCTACTTTAAAATGGTAAGTGGCGCAGGGACAAAGGTTCACCGTACGGGTGAGTGCAGTTGTGAAACCATCATATTGAATTTCCAAACCATTTGTATTGTCAACGTAATATTGCGTATTCGTTACATCATTTACATTATCGATACTAACCGGAGTAATATTGTTCGGCAGTGTCGCGACATTGGTATTGTTGTAGAAATTTGGAGTGCACCCGGGTGACGGACCGGGACCTGTTATGAAGAAGCCAAATACATCATTGAATCCGAGACCAACAAATTCAGGATATTCTTCCGAACCGAACGAAAAACGAATTTGCAATGTCGGGCA
Source organism: Bacteroidota bacterium (assembly GCA_023251595.1). Classification (GTDB taxonomy): domain Bacteria; phylum Bacteroidota; class Bacteroidia; order AKYH767-A; family JABDAW01; genus JAHEYM01. The sequence continues at coordinate 6,430 of JAHEYM010000220.1, read as the reverse complement.
CTGAGGAACCATATCGAATTCGAGAATGCAGGCGTCGAATGTGGCGAGCGGTTCGATTGCCGTGAGCTGAGGATCAACATAGTTAACGTTATTGCAGGTTCCGGTCGAAGTGCTGTTGTTCGGCCCAATTGCATTTATCGCATCTCCCGTGGTAAGCAGAACGCCATTCGCGATTCCAAGACCACAAGGTCCGGCACAAGAAAATGTTCCATAAGCATTTGTCGGGCAATTCAGATTTACATTTGAAATTGTGAGTCCCTGACCCATCAGAGCATTCATCAATTGCCCTAATGTGACAGAGGGAGTAACAGTGAGTTGAGCAGAAGAATGGAATGAAAAACCTACACAGAGCAGGACGATGGTCCATACTTTATATATATATCTATGAGAATGAGGATTAACTTCGTTCATTTCAGCTTTACGACTTACGACTTATGACTGATCAATGGACCAGAGCGACTTTGCCCACATATACATGTCCATCGTTGTTTATATCAACGATGTGAATTCTATATACATATACATCTTCCTTGTAGGTATCACCGATAGCATCACCGGCGTTTTTCTTGCCATCCCATGGTTTTGCAAGATCTTTCGTTTCGAACAATGATTCACCCCAACGATCATAAATATCCATTGTATAATCGATAATTCCCGTTCCGACAGGAGTGAACTGATCATTATGACCATCCCCGTCAGGTGTAAACGCACTCGGAATATAAAAAGTAAACACCGGATTTATTTTCAACATTTCGCAAATAGTATCAACACATCCGTTTATACTTGTAACCATCAGACAAGTATTGTAGAGACCTGCATCGGGGAACAAGTGAATAGGATTTTCTTCAACACTACCTGAATTGTCACCAAAATCCCAAACCCAGTGATAGGGACGAAGTGAACGATCGTAGAAATGAATTCGTGGATTTAATACATCTGAGAAAGGCGGTTCGGTTTCGAAGTTTGCTACAGGCAATGGAAAGACATTAATGTAATCAGACATGGTCACAGTTCCCGTACAACCTGCTGCAGATGTGACGATGAGACTAACTGTATATAAACCGGAAGTATCATAGGTGTTGAGAGGATTTTGAATGTTTGCTGTATGACCGTCACCAAAATTCCACAACCATGCTGAGATGTTGCCCGTGGTGATTACAGATTGATCTAGTAAATTCACCGCCAATGGCATACATCCTGAAATTGCACCACCAATTTGTGCGGTTGGTAATGGATTAACTGTAACAGTTACAGGCGCAGTAGAAGTACCACAGCCATCATTCAGCGTAACTGTATATGTAGTGGTTGTTACCGGACAAACGCTGATCGGACCAGGGCCATTTCCCGCACCATTATCCCAGCTAAAGACGTACGGACCTGTTCCACCCACTGCGGATGCAGAGATTGAAGCACAAGCACCCTGACATATAGAAGTGTTTCCGTTTGCCGAAAGTGCTGCCGAGGCACCAACTGTTACAGTAACCGTTTGAGGCAATGATACACAACCATTTGCATCAGTCACTGTTACGGAATAAACTGTTGTAGCTACAGGTGTTGCAATCGGTGTCGGACTTGCCGGATTATCGAGCGATGCTCCCGGTGTCCATGCAATAATGTAAGCGGGCGAACCGCCATTCACAACGACACTCAATGGAGCGTTTTGTCCATTACAGAGTGTTGTGGTACCTGCCACGACGACCACCATTGCAGGTGGTTCGGTGATGGTAACAGGTGCAGTCGAAGTACATCCATTTGCATCCGTTACTGTAACTGTATAGTTACCCCCGGCAAGATTTGAAGCGACAGCAGTGAGTTGAGCGGGTACTGTATTCCAACTATATGTATAGCCGGGAGTCCCGAGATTGGCTGTCACAGTTGCGGAACCGTTATTTGCACCCGCACACAATACATTCGTACTTGCAGTAATAGCGGAAGTGAGGGTATTCCCTGCCTGAATGATGGTAACGTTAGCTGTGAGACTGCAACCGGATGCGTCCGTTACTGTAACTGTATATGTACCTGCACCAAGACCAGTTGCGGTCAGCCCCGTTTGAACCGGAGCAGTACTCCATGAGTACGTGTAAGGAGCGGTTCCACCGACAACTGCGATACTTGCAGTTCCATTACTTGCACCGCAGGCGATGTTCGTTTGAGCCGTAGTTTGGTTTAATCCACCTGCCGTTATTACCACCGAGGCAGTATCCATTTGATTACAAAGACCGGAACCGGTTACCGTAACTGTATATGTACCGGCAGAGAGAGCGGTTGCAGTTTGTCCGGTCTGAATCGGTGCAGTACTCCATTGATAGGTATAAGGGGCTGAACAGAATAACGCCGTTGCAGTCGCAGTTCCTGTTCCGGGTGTACCGCAGGCAGAAGGGGTTGAGGCAATTGTGATTGAGGTTGGACAAACCGCAGGAGAGTTGAATCCTTCCACAAATCCGGTAGCAGAATTCGGATCGCCACCACATGCGTAGAAATTTCCTCCGGTTCCAATCGCGATATCTGTTACGGCATAAGGAGTCGGGAAGAATGAAAGTTGGGTTAAGGTCGGTGAATATATATACACACCGGTTGAACTTCCGACATAAACATTTTCACATTTATCAAGTTCAATTCCACCGTTACCGCGATTCACACCCCCGGGAACATTTACACTTGAGATTATGGCTCCGGAGACTAAATCTCTTTGGTATAGAACATCACCAATAAATGTATATAGAAAATTACATCCGGTAACGATACCGTTAAAACCAAGGGCACCGTAGTTTTCCTGCGCACCGTCACTCAGACTGTAAGCTTCAGCATAATTGAAAACCTGAGAATATCCGGTTGAAGGATCTAAACAAACAAGGTGTGTAGTCCAATTTGAATTATCACTCACCGATAAACAATAGAGCAGTCCGTTTCTCCCATAAGATAACGACACAAGATCGCCATCATTTGCAGGGGTGAATGGTGGGGATTCAACGCCCGTAGCCATGTTGAAAAGACAACCTCTTCCATCGTTACAACATCCGGGTCCGCAACCGGTAGTAATAACCGCTGAGTGATCGCAGTTGAAAGAAATTCTCCAGTTTTCATACATGGTCGCACTTAGACCATTGCTCCATAGAAGTGCACCCGCAGTGCTTAATTTAATTATCTCACTGCTAAGATTGTTATTCGATAAACCGCAGGATATATAAGAATTACCTGTGAGATCGACGCCGATATCACCCGAAAAATAGTCGAAGCTTGTGATTGTAGAAACATCGAAAGTCCATTGCAACACACCGGCTGAATTGAACTTTTGTGCATACTGTTGTATGTTTCCAAATTGATTCTGACTTCCAAACCAACCATATACATATATATTATCGAGCGGATCTTTATCAATTTCGATTGGGGTGAAGGAAGGTGTGAAAACCGTGACAGTCCATGGATCAATCACTAAAGTTTGAGACGCATCGTATTTTGCGGTAGTAAAACTTACAGTATTATGATCGATGTTGAAAGCAGAAGGCACGACAGCATGTCCTCCCGCATAGAAAGATTTTGGTGCGTGATCGGTGATGTCACCACAGGCAGTGTGAATCAGAATATTTCCTTCTAAATCAATATCGATTGATTTCGCACCGGAATATTTCATTTTCACTTTAGAAATATCCGCGCCGGGTTGCACGATGAGAGAGTATTCGACACCTTTTTCCGGGTGAATAACATATTCAACATCGATACCGGGATAAAGCTCTTTGTATATCAGCTTTTTGTACCCTTTCAAATGATCGATGCTGCCTGAGATGTTGTTTGGATCGCGGTAACCCCAATATTCATGAAGCTCTCCGTTCACTTCTACCTTGCAATTTGGGTTGGCATCTACCCATTCCATGTTGATGAAATAGGTGCTGACCTTACGATTCCGCATTTCTTTCTCCTTTTCCTCCTCAAGTTCCTTGGCTTTTTTGCTGTCTCTCGAAGAAAGTTTTTTCATCGCTTCTCTCTCTTGCTCCTTCGTCATACCGTCAACTTTTGTAAAACGGTAGGTCAGTCCGGAGGTGGTGAAAGAGATACGGGCTCCGTCTTCAACCCCGAAAAGCACCTTCGCACCCTGAAAGTTTGTACTTGCATCGAACTGCCCTTTGTTTTCGATAAAAGCTCTTGAAGGGCTTGATCCTTGTGTCCAGGGAACTTGCTGAGAAAAAGTCAAACTACTCCATAAACCACACATAATCAGTGCGATAGAAATGGAAAGAGCGCGAAATGAATTTGACTTTGAGGGATGTTCAGAGGTAAGAATTGTATTCATGTTGAATAGTTTGGAGAGCATTAATATGATTGATATTCATGGGAATATGACTCGAAAGGGACCATTTACTTACGAAAAGTAAATGTACGGACATTTAATGATACAAAGAAATAGAAAAATTTAGCGAATGTCGAATTGGAATTTAATGATTCTTACGCGCCCAGAGCAAATATGTGCCGGTCAATGAGCCTACGGAAGTGGATGATTGAGTGTGTAAGGGTTATTTTAGGTGACGGTTCTTGCTTGAGAAAATTAATATGTTGATTTTCAGATAGGTAAAGTCCTACTAAACTAAATATTTTGCCCAATAGAATTACTTTAAGATATTTGCTTTGCTGGTAGGAGAAAGTCAATCCTAATCCCCTGTTTTTTACTCAGAACCACCCCCGGAACTTAGTAGAACTGGATAGCAGATTTTAACACTATATTTAATATGGGAAAGAAGACAAATATCGTTTGTTTCAGGATAATAATTCTATTTATCATCACGGTCAATTCAAGTTTCGGACAAAAAATATCAGAGAAAGATGTTCCTGCGATCATAAAGCATAATCTCGACTCACTTTATCTCGGTTCGAAAGCAGATAAATGGGAAAAACACGGAACTGACTACAATGCATGGCTCGTTTATAAAGAAATTAAAAAGGAAATTATTTTTTTGCAGGATGGAAGCGTCTGGTCAACGAAAACAGGAATACCAATAAATGAATTGCCCGCGTCTATCAGAGAGGATATTAAAAACAATTATCCCGATAAAGAAATAATAAATCCTTCAGTATATATCCGGAAAGAAGGAATTCATTCCTATTCTGTTGAAATAAATGGAGAGGAGATTTTCTTTCCATGGTAGAAAGATCAAGGGGTTGAAAACTTTAATAAGAAAAAACAAATCTTCAGAATGAAAAAGACATTCTTAATACTATTTATTTGCACAACCACCTGTGGTTTTGCACAGAACGATTTAATTTCCGAAGGAGAGTATGTAGATTACGCTCCGGAACCAAATGTTATTCCTTCACATGATTACGCAGGCTGCACACCGGGAATAGCAGGATCTGACATCATCTGCCGTGGCTATAGCATAAAAGAAATTCTGGTGGATTTTAATGTAAAAGCCAGACGAGCAATGCCGATGGGATTCGTGACTTTTGATCTTTTTCCCGTCTCCACGAAATTTTCCAAAGAAGAGCTGTATTATTATTATGAAAACGAAAATGCAAAAAAGAATAAAACACTAAAAGTTCTCAGCACTTTAAACGGACCGCAAACGGGAATAGCCGAACATATTGGGTTCATCGTGCATGTAAAGATTTTTTACAATTATAAAGAAATTGGTGAAACACAATTTAACGCAGGAACGGCTGTGAGTTCAGGTCCTATCGCGTTAAAACTGAATATTACAAAAGAGGAGGAAGAGATAATCAGTAAAGATGTCGCGTACCATCTTAATTACAAGATATCTATATCCGATTACACAGGTCATTGCAAAGGCTGCGATGAAATTGCAAAAAAACTGTTAGAGATGTATCCCAAATCTGACCCACAGTTGAATATGCCTGTTTTAACTTTAAGCAGTTCAAGTAGTCCTGGCAGCTCAAATCATTCAGGCGGTTCCTCATCAAGTTCATACCATAGCAGTTCCTCATCTTCCTCATCCTCATCTTCCTCATCCTCATCTTCTTCAACTCCACGTATATATATACCGCCACCACCAAAAACAACCGAAGAGATTGTAAATGATGCGATTTCGGATTTTGTACGGAAGCAGGAACAATCAAGAATCGAAGCGCAAGAGTATGCTGCAAGACAAAAGAAAAAGGAGGAAGATTATTTTGCAGATCAAAAACGAAAACAAAATGCAGAGCAGCAAAGAATGTTTGATGATGCAAACTCCTATGCTGAGAAAATGAAAAATCAAATCAGAAATCATCCGCAGGATAAAAAAGATTGGGATGAAGCATTAAGAACAAATACCGCAGATAGTTATTTGGAATATCTCCGGAAATATAGCAAAGGACAGTCGAAATCACTTGGATATGCTTATGTCGGAAATTCAGAAGAGCCGGATGCGGAAACAAAAGCTTGGGGAATGAATTATTACACAGGTGTTTTTTATGATCAGGCAGCAGCTTTCTATTGTGG
>JAHEYM010000219.1 GCA_023251595.1 Bacteroidota bacterium | reverse complement strand
ATGCTGATGTTACAGCAGGTCAGGATTACAATGTGACCTTCGATGCTACTGCACTTTCAAGTGGTATGTACTTCTTCAAAGTCATCTCAGGAACTGATGTGATCTCAGGTAAGATGATGCACTTAACTAAGTGAGAAGTAAGATGTGAGAGGTGAGAAGTCGTTAGTAACTTTGAACTGACATCACCCCCACCCCTGACTTCTCCCCTTTTTGCGGGAGGTAGGGAGGTGGTAGGAGAAAAACCCCTTCCGTCTTTGACGGGAGGGGTTTTTTACTATTATTGTGAGGAGATAGAGAACAAAAATACTTTCCGTACGTTTGGAGGCGATATGATTTCAAGGATGGGTGAATTGATAAGTCGAAAAGTGCACAACAAAGTTTATTTTCTTTTTTTCAGCATTTTCTTTTCTGTCGGAATAAGTGCTCAAACTTTCACCATGAAATTTGATCTTGGAAAGGACCTAACTTCTTCCAGATTAAATTTTAACATCCCGGTTGAGTTAAAACAGAAAATGATTGATACGGTTCACTTCGGAGTAGAAAAAGTATGCATAGAAAGCAACCTCCTTTTCAACGCCGATATGCAAATAGTGGTTTATGCCCCTGATTGCACGATGGCAACACTTTTCTATCAACATATTCCATCTGATTATGAACCTGAAGATCCTTATACAAGTTTGTGTTTTGGAGAAAATAATAAACCCGATTTTTCTGTAATTGATACCGACACATTACCTATATATAAACCATTGGAAGCACTGGCTGTATTTAATAATGGTCAAAATCCGAATGGAAACTGGAGGCTCCATGTATATACACACAACATGAGCGGAAATTTGGGATTATATATTCAATGGAGTATTACTTTTGGGAAAAAGCCTGTTAAGAATCTGAATCTGTATTCAACCAAACTTCCCATTATCTGCCTGAACACACGAGGCAAAGCGATTCTCAACGAACCAAAAGTGGAATGTGAAATCGGAATCATAGATCATGGACCCGGTAAAATGAACAGTGTTACCGACACATTCACGACGTATCAAAGATTTAGCGGGATTGAACAACGCGGTTCAAGTTCCAAAACCTTTGCGGAAAAATCGTATGGAATAAATATTCTGGATAAAAAAGGTGATAATAAGTCCATATCGTTATTGGGGTTACCGGCTGACCATGACTGGATATTATACCCGCCATTCAGAGATAAAGCGATGGTGCGAAATGTGCTGACTTACGAATTGGCACGCGAGATGGGGCAATATGCCAGCAGAACCCGTTATTGTGAGGTAATGCTGAACGGACAATATCAGGGTGTATATATACTTATAGAAAAAATAAAACACGGTCCGAATCGGGTAAACATTTCAAAGATTTCAACACGCGATACAGTTGGCATCGGACTTACCGGAGGATATATATTCAAAATAGATAAAACGAACGGGAAGGATCGTGATGGTTGGAATTCGAGGTACAAACCATTGGTAAATCTCTACGGACAATCCATTTATTTTGTATATGATTATCCAACATCGAAAAACCTGAAAGAGCAACAAGCTGAATATATGCAAAATTTGGTCGATAGTTTTGAGACTGCTTTAACCAAACATTATTATCCTTCTCAGAAAAAAAAATATCCTGAGTATATAGATATCAATTCCTTTGTTATTCATTTTTTTATTGAAGAATTATCGAAAAATTTTGATGGTTACCGATCAAGTTGTTATTTCTATAAAGACCGCGACGACATTGATCCGAAAATCCATATTGGTCCGGTGTGGGATTATGATTTTGCATGGCATAACAGTAAGATCTGCGATTCGAATAATCCAGCCGGGTGGCAGTATAATTATGGTGATCAGTGTGAAGATGATGCATTACAGATCCCGTTCTGGTGGTCTTGTATGATGGATGATACCACCTTCACGAACCCTTTACGTCAAAAATGGGACGAGTTTCGAAAAACCGTTTTGAGTGAAGAGCGTATCGATTTTTTAATCGATAGTTTTCTGACAGATATCGGGATGGATGCAAGGATAAGAAATTACAAATTGTGGCCGGTTAAATACTATACGCTTCAGTATGAAGTTATAAGAACCATGGATGGAGAAATTGCAGATTTAAAACAGTGGGTTCACGATCGGCTTTTATGGATGGACGCGAATATTCCGAAGAGAAAACCGTAGAGACGTTTCATGAAACGTCTCCACGCATGCAACGTCTCTACATTCCGGGAAATCTGAAAGATTCCAAAAACAGATCGCGTTTACTTTCATAGCCCGATGTTGATTCTTTTGAAGTATAAGAATATAATATCCCCATATATTTTCCGTCAGTCCAACCTTTAATTTTCCATTCGGTTTTACCTTTATCTACCCAATAATCGATGACACCCCTTGCTTTGTCATAATTACGCATTGTATGTCCTTTTCCATAACCGGCGGCTGAAACTATATTCACCTCTTTTTTGAGAAAATCCAAATATTCGATAAGAACATCAACAGCATCATCCGGTTTATCGATGGTAGTTTTCAACTTCACGCAAATGACGCCATACGTTTCATCTCCTGTGGTGCAGTCAGACGTATAAACCACAGAAGAATCGGGTGAGTACGCCTTATCAAAAGTGTCGGGAACGCAGAAAAAGTATGCCTGACAGCCGGAATTACTTATATCGAATTTCCTGAAATTCTGAGCCTCCACTTTATGGACTGTGAAGAGAAAGAGAATGAGAAAGAGTGAGTTTTTCATTTTACAAATATACTGAGATTGGATAAGTTTCCAAAATTCCTCCTACCTGTGGATCAAAAAAAGCAGTTTGGCTATGAAGGCACAATGGCGCAAAGAAATAAAAAAATGATTTTTATTTGTTATCTTTGAAAGGTTAAATCCCAAAATACCTCCTATGAAAAGATATCTTCTCCTTAATCTGATCGCGATCCTCCTGTTTTCCTCTAAGAGTTTTGCGCAAACATTTATTTCTGGTAATATAGCAACAGATTCAACCTGGACGCTGGCAGCGAGCCCATATATTATCACTGATACTACCCGTATCCTAACAGGAGCAACACTAACGATTGAGCCCGGAGTAACTGTTAAATTTGCCAACGGGAAATATATCGAGATTTATCATGGGAAGATAGATGCTGTAGGAACGGCATCAGACTCGATTATTTTTACCAGTAATTCATTAACTCCTTATAGTGGCATTTGGGACCAGGTACATCTGAATCTTGACCTTAATGTTCATGTCTGTTGCCACATGGCGTATTGTAAATTTATGTATGCGAGATATGGTTTGTATGCCGACGGTAATTCATCAATTGATTCAGTCGTAATTGAAAACTCAACATGGCAGAATTGCACAACGGCGATATACGGAGGAGATGCTAATTGTATGCTTGATTCCTGTGATCTTCATAACAATGGAACAGGTGTTGGCGGAATGTGGGTGAAGCTCACAAATAGCACAATTTCGCACAACGGAAATGGTGTGGATGGTGCACCTGACAATGTTTTGGATCATTGTATCGTCCGCGCAAACCAAATTGGAATTAATTATGGTGGAGGAAATATAACGTATTGCATTATAGATTCAAATACAGTAAATGGAATATATTTCGCTTCAGGCTATTCCAATTTTATTGAGAATAATAATATAAGAAATAACGGAATCGGATTGATTCTCCATGGGGGTACAAATACTCATATAAACAACAATATATTTGAATATAATTCAATTGGCTTCCGATATGAGATGGGTCCAATTAGTAGCATCCAATGCAACAAATTTTGCAACAATAACTCGTATGATGTGTACAATGATGGTTCAGGAAATATTAATTTGCCTGGTAATTATTGGTGCACGTCTGATTCTTCACTAATTTCTCATAGAGTTGGCACGAGCTATTACCCTGTAACTTACATGCCAGTTGATATTGGCTCTTGTGGTTATGGATTACTTACTTCGACAATAGAGTCCGAACAAGATGTATTTGGAATAAATATTTATCCAAATCCAAATAATGGAGATTTCATTCTTTCAAATATTCCTGTTGGTTATGGTGAATTTGTCCGAATATCAGAATTGACTGGTAGGATTGTTTTTGAGCAAAAATTAGCAGATTCCAAAACGGAAGTAAAAATACAATCTGATTTAAATTCAGGACTTTACATCTGGGAAATTGTTTGTGACAATAAAGTTCTGAACAGAAGGAAATTTGTGGTTCAGAAATGAGAAAATACAATCTTCTAATTCTCTGATCACGCTTTCAATCTCACCATCACATATTCGTCCATCAGGATTTCATTTTTAATGACTGCTTTTTTCGCGATCGATTCGAGATAATAACCGCTTTTTTCCAAAACGCGCAAGGAGGCTTTATTTCGTTCAAATACTTCAGCAAAGATTCTAACCAATTCCGTGTTTGCCAAAGCATATTCGGTCATTACATATACAGCTTCGGTTGCAAATCCTTTTCCCCAGTATATTTCTCCTAACCAATAACCAATCTCTGCTGATTTTCTATAAACGTCAGTTCGGGGCATTACACCAATTCCTCCAACCGCTTCACCATTAATATCAATTGCAAATAATATATCTTTTGTATTTTCGATTGTATGTGTGAGCCATTGTACTGCATGATCCATCGTGTACGGATACGGAAATGCATCGCGCATATTTCCGGATACAAAAGGATTATTTGCATGCCTGACCAATGATGCTGCATCCAGCATAGTCCAGGGGCGGAGCGTTCCAAATGTGAGAGGGAGAATCAAATTTAATTAACAATTAACAATGTACGATTAACAATTAATGTCAATAACAATTTTGCAATAAATCAGAAACAATGAATAATATAATTGTTCATTATTAATTGTTCATTGTTAATTAAAATTCACATATTCCTACGATATTGCCCTCCCACTTCAAACAACGCTTCCGTTATTTGCCCGAGTGAACAGCATTTTACAGCTTCCATTAATGTATCGAATATATTTTTTCCGGATAGCGCCTGTTTTTTTAATTCCTGAAGTTTTTGTTCGCAGCGGTTTATTTTTCCCTGAGCATTAAAACGGTGCATATTATCCAACATTTCAATTTGATATTTCTTCTCCTCTTCGGTTGCACGGATCACTTCCCCGGGAGTTATGGTCGGCGACCCTTTTGAAGAAAGAAAACTATTTACACCCATAATGGGTAATTCACCTGTATGTTTCAATGTTTCATAATATAAACTTTCTTCCTGAATTTTTCCGCGCTGATACATGGTTTCCATCGCACCCAACACACCTCCCCTTTCGTTGATACGGTCAAACTCCAACAACACTGCTTCTTCAACAAGATCAGTAAGTTCTTCAATAATAAAAGAACCCTGCATAGGATTCTCATTTTTAGTTAATCCTAATTCTTTATTGATGATTAATTGTATCGCCATCGCACGACGTACACTGTCTTCTGTTGGCGTAGTGATTGCTTCATCGTAAGCATTTGTGTGAAGTGAATTGCAATTATCATATATGGCATAAAGAGCCTGAAGTGTTGTACGAATATCATTGAAATCAATTTCCTGTGCATGCAACGATCGTCCCGATGTCTGTATATGATATTTAAGCATCTGTGAACGCTCATCAGCTTTGTATTTATGCTTCATCGCTTTCGCCCAGATACGGCGAGCCACACGACCGATGACTGCATATTCCGGATCGAGACCGTTCGAGAAGAAAAAGGAAAGATTCGGAGCAAACTTATCGATATTCATTCCCCGACTCAAATAATATTCTACATAAGTAAAACCATTTGATAAAGTCAGAGCAAGTTGTGTAATCGGATTGGCACCGGCCTCCGCGATATGATATCCTGAGATGGAAACACTGTAAAAGTTACGGATATGTTGTTTGATAAAATATTCCTGCATATCGCCCATGAGTCTCAGCGCAAATTCGGTTGAAAAAATACAGGTATTTTGCGCCTGATCTTCTTTCAATATATCAGCCTGAACAGTTCCTCTTACTGCTGCCAGTGTTTTTACTTTTATCGGATTATATATTTCCGGTGAAAGAACCTGATCTCCGGTCACACCAAGCAACATGAGTCCGAGCCCGTTATTTCCTTCAGGAAGATTTCCCTGATAGGTGGGACGAATTGTTCCGGCATCCTTGAAAATCTTTTTAATTTTCTTCTCGACCTCTTCTCTTAAACCGTTCTCATGTATATATATCTCGCATTGCTGATCGATGGCAGCATTCATAAAAAAAGCTGTCAGCATTGCCGCGGGACCATTTATTGTCATACTGACTGAAGTTCGCGGATCTGATAAATCAAAACCGGAATATAATTTTTTCGCATCATCCAAACAACAAATTGAGACGCCGGCGTTTCCTATTTTTCCATAGATATCAGGTCTCAGTCCGGGATCGCGACCATACAAAGTCACAGAGTCGAACGCAGTGGAAAGTCGTTTTGCCGGAAGACTTTTCGAAACATAGTGAAAACGCCGGTTGGTACGTTCGGGTCCACCTTCACCCGCGAACATACGTGTCGGATCTTCCTGTTCTCTCTTGAAAGGAAAAACACCCGCTGTATAAGGGAAAGAGCCCGGATAATTTTCCTGGAGCGTCCATCTTAATATATCGCCCCAGGCTTCATATCGTGGTGAAGCAATTTTTGGAATCTGTAAGTGTGATAAAGATTCTGAATGCGTTTTAATCTTAATTTCTTTGCCTCTGACTTTATATTTAAATTCGGGTGAACGATAAGTTTCGATAACGCTCATCCAAGAATCAAGAGTCTCTTTATTTTCGGAATCTAATTTTGCATTTATTTTATTATATAATAATTCCAGTTCTTTTTTTGCAGAATGTGTTTCCGGATTAATACCCAGTGCT
>JAHEYM010000012.1 GCA_023251595.1 Bacteroidota bacterium | reverse complement strand
GTGGGAGACGATCAGCATTTTAAGATCGTATCGGAAGCCGGAGGAACATTGAATGGTTCTACCAACTCGGATCGGACCAATTATTTTGAAACGGTTCCGAATAATCAACTGGAAGTGGCTTTATGGCTTGAAGCCGATAGAATGGGATTTTTACTCGATGCAGTAACACAGCAAAAATTCGAAATTCAACGGGCAACGGTTAAAAATGAGAGAGGTCAAAGGATTGATAATAAGCCGTATGGAAGATTGGGAGAAAGAGTGGATCTGACCATGTATCCTGAAGGACACCCTTACAATTGGCCTGTAATCGGCTGGCTCGAAGATCTCGATTCTGCAAATGTGGATGATCTTAAAAATTTCTTTCTGCGTTGGTATGGTCCGAATAACGCGACGCTTACCGTTGCCGGTGATATTAATACTGCTGATGTTGTCAAACTGACTCAAAAATATTTCGGCGGAATTCACCCCTGCCCGGACGTTAAACCACCTGTCGTTGCGCCATTTACGCTCAAGGAAGATCAATATAATTCTTTCGAAGATAATGTTCGTTTTCCTCTGATTGAAATGGCTTATCCAACCGTTGCGCGTTTTAATAAGGATGAACCTGCACTCGATATTCTTGCTGATATTCTTGGTGGAGGAAAAAATTCGTTCTTCTACAAGAAATTTGTGAAGAGTGAATTGGCAGTAAATGCAAACGTTTCACATCCTACCTCAGAACTGGGAGGAGCTATGCAGTTGACCGTCTACGCGATGACCGATCAGAAACTTCCGAATATTGAAAAATTAATGAGAGAAGCTCTTGATGATTTTGAAAAAGCAGGTGTTACCGACGATGATCTTACACGTTTTAAATCAAGCAACGAAGCTTCTATTCTTCAGAGAATGTCGGGCGTGCAGGGAAAAGCAGGCATGTTGGCTTCTTATCAGACATTTACGGGTAATCCGAATTATCTGAAAAAAGAATTAGATGAATATGCACATGTTACAAAAGAAGATGTGATGCGGGTTTATAAAACTTATATCAAAGGAAAAGCTGCCGTGATTATGAGCGTTTATCCGAAAGGGAAAGTAAATGTTGCGAAGGAAGACAATTTTCACCCGAAACCAAGACCAAATGAAATTCCGGGAACGACATTTCCAAAAGTTGCCGCTGAAAAAATACAATATGTAAAAGCAAAAGATGATTTCGATCGCAGTAAAAAACCGATACCTGGCGCGGCAGTTGGCGTAAAATCGCCGGTTTATTGGACAGAAAATTTCGCTAATGGAATGAAGGTAATCGGTTCTCAGAATAACGAAGTTCCGCTTGTAACAATGAGTTTGTCGGTCGAAGCCGGACATAAAAATCAAAGCTCGAATCCTTCCAAGGCGGGACTCGCCAGATTAACCGCCGATTTAATGAATGAGTCATCAGAAAAGCATACCGCCGCTGAACTCTCCGATTTATTGAATAAAATAGGATGCTCGGTTTCGTTTTCTTCTGATCGTAATTATATAACAATGCGTATGAATGCTATGTTGAAAAATCTGGGTGCTGCGACAGAAATTGCGGAGGAGAGATTAATGCATCCTGCATTTAATGAAGAAGATTTTAATCGGGTGAAAAAACAGCAACTGGAAAAAATTGCAAATCAATCCAATCAGCCGGTGCAGATTGCAGATAATGTTTTCGATCGTTTGGTTTTTGGTGAAGACAATATTCTTGGAATAAATGATCTTGGTACTGAAAAAACATTGAACAATATTACACTCGATGATGTGAAAAAATATTATAAAGAAATGATTGATCCCGGAATTTCAAATTTAGTTATTGTCGGTGATATTGATCAGAAAACTATTCTTTCAAAACTTGGATTTCTGAAAAACTGGGCACATCATGATGTCAAAATCGTCGAAGAAAAACCCGGACAACCTTTCGCGAAATCAACTATATATCTGGTCGATAAACCCGGCGCCCCACAGTCGGAAATAAGGGTTGGTTGTGCTTCTCTTCCATTCGATGCAACCGGAGATTATTACAAATCAACCATCATGAATTTTATTTTGGGCGGTGCGTTTAACAGCCGGATTAATATGAATTTGCGTGAAGATAAAGGTTGGACGTATGGTGCCCGTTCCAGTTTTTCGGGCGATAAAACAGTTGGATCATTTGTTGTTGCTCCCGCGATAAAAGCCGACGCAACAGATAGTTCAGTTGTTGAAATTATGAAGGAGCTTAAAAATTATGTTGAAGCAGGAATTAAAGATGAAGAATTGACATTCACCAAAAACAGTTTGGGTCTGAGCGAAGCGCTTAAATATGAAACGCCGGCTCAGAAAGCATCATTTCTCCAAAGAATAATTATATATAATCTCGAAAAAGGTTTTGCTGAAAAACAAAATGAAATACTAAAAAACATTACTGCCGCTGATATTAGTGCGCTTGCGAAGAAATATGTCCCTTATCAGCAAATGGCAATCGTTGTAGTCGGCAACAGTAAAAAAATAAAAGCGGGTCTGATGAAATTAGGTTATGATTTGGTTGAATTGAATGCCGATGGTTCGAAGAAATAATTAAAGCCCTCACCCTCGGTCCCTCTCCCAACGGAGAGGGAAGTTATACTCCCTTCTCCTTTTTGGGAGAAGGGTCGGGGATGAGGGCGGGAAGGATGGTTATTTTCGAGTACAATTCTCTCTTTTCTTACACCTGCTATTCCGGTTATTCAAAACCGCGAAAAACGTTCCGGTCTGTTCTAACTTTGTGACATAAGCGAAGGATAGTTTAATAAGACAGAGGATGAAAAAATTACTACTTATTTCAGCATTTCTGGGAGGAATGTGGAGCGTGAATGTGAATGCCCAGACCGGCTTCAGTCCGGTGTATGAGAGCAACGGGACCTTAATTGCCGGCAAAGCCCAGTATCGTATTGTGGCATATAAAACCAACGAGCCCAATGTGGTGAGTGTGTCGAACATTGTTTTGGCAAAAGACCGGATGGGAATTTATATTCCAAATGCATTTACTCCGAATGGCGATGGGGTGAACGATGTTTTCTCTGTTTCAGGTCGATCGATCGATCATTTCGATATGGAAATTTATAATCGCTGGGGTGCGAAAATCTTTGAATCGGAGGATCCGAAAAAGGCGTGGGATGGTACATATCAAGGTGTTGTAGTTCCACAAGGCGATTATATTTATAAAGTTTTTGCCCGGGGATACGATAAAAAACCCTTCTCTCAAGTAGGTTCTGTAATGGTCTTATACTAGGACGAGCATAGGTCGTTTTTAGTGTAAAATGTGCATTTGAACTAAAGAGATCGTATATTTGGAGGTTATTACGCCGGTCATTGATCGGCTCATTTTGTCTCTATGATACGGCAGACAGCAAGCGAGGGGGTTGAAACGGGAGGCGAAAGCCGGAATGGGAATGGTTCTCAACATGAGAGCTTGACGGCGTTTATTTCAACCCTGAAGAACAATTTATCCACGCAACCCGGGTTTAACGACTCGCTGATTTTCCTAAACAAATCGATCACTGATTACTTTGAAATACCATGTTCGGAAATTTGGATTAGGACTGGCAAACTGCTGAAATTCAGGCTTTATGGATCTGTTTATGCACCTTCTGAATCAGCGCGCAAGTTTGCTAAAGAACGTGAAGAGCTTCTTTCCAAGCAGATTTTCGACTGGTCAGGGAACATGTTCCGAGAATCAAAACCTAAATTTATTGAGGATTCCAAAAGTGATCATCGACTTCCAGGGCGTGATCATGCGCTAAAAAACAAATTCCGATCGGTCTTGAATGTACCCATAGAGCTGGCCGGACAAATGTTTGCGGTTTTTGTTTTTTTTGTTGAGAATAACACTGGTTTTGATGAAAAAATGACGACCGAAATCGGGGAAATACTTACGGAAGTTAACCCATTGCTTCTGACAATCAATGAATTACAGCAGGTACGCGAAGAGTGTGATGAACTGAAGAATACATTGGATGTGCTGTCTGTTTGTTATTTCAGGACAGATCTACACGGTAATCTAAGTCACGTGAATCAAAGATTCGCAGCTTGTCAGGGCGTTTCACCTTCAGAATTGGTGGGAAAGCCAATCACGGAGTATTTCGTTGATGGCAGAGAAAAGCTGACTCTTTTTAAAACGATAAAAGAAAAACGTTTTGTCGAAAATTTTTCAACTGCTTTTTTACAACAAAATGGTGAAATCAGGTATGTGCTTATAAATGCCGTTCAACATTTCGATCTTCAGAAAAACGTCGACGGTATAGAAGGTGTTATTCATGATGTTACCGCACTTCGTCATGAGGAAGCTTCACTTAAATCTATGCTCGAATCAGGCACGCGCCTCGTCATTGCGCTTGATACAAATCTAAGGGTGACTTTTTTCAACCGGCATAGTTATTCTGTCCTGTTGAAAAAAAGATTAACAAGATTGGAAACAGGGATGGATTTCACACTTCTTTTTAATGAAGATGAAAGAGATAGATTAATTCAAGTACTAAAAAAAATATTGGCAGGTGAATCTGTTTCTTATCAGTCAGAGAAAAAAAGTGATGATGGAACAATCGACTGGTATCAAAATTCATTTTCACCCATAAAAAATGCTTTCGGTAAAATTGAAGGTGCATTCCTTGTGATTGAAGACATTACCGATAAAAAGAAAAAAGATCACGACAGCGAGCGGTTTTACAAAACATTAACCACCTCTGAATTAAACGCGATTATTTTTGATCCTAAAACTTTACACATATTAAATACAAGTAAGGGGATGCTTTTACATACCGGGTTCTCAGAAAAAGAAATGTCCCGGAAAAAAGTAAATTCATTATTATCAGACATGCCGGACAAAGTATTTTCACGTGTTTTACAACCACTTCTGGCGAACGAAGAATCGGAGTTTTTAACGGAACATATTTGTATTAGAAAGGACAAAACCCAATATCCGGCAGAGATCAGAATAACCCATTCTGTTGATGAAGACGGAGGGCTGTGCCTGATGATCATTACTAATATTGTGAAACGGAGGAAACAGGAAAGTGCGCTTAAATCGAGGAATAGAGAATTGCTTAAAAGCAATTTCGAACTCGATCGATTCGTGTATAGTGCTTCACATGATCTTAAAGCACCGCTTCGGTCTGCGATCGGTCTAATCAACCTTGCAAAACGGGAAACAACAGATAATAACACGGTTTCGTATCTCGAAATGATGAACAAAAGTCTCACCCGACTCGATTCATTCATCAACGATCTCATTCATTTTTCAAGAAATTCGCGTCTTAAAATCGAATTTCAACCCATTAATTTTGAAATGCTTATTAATGACGCATTTGAGAATCTTAAATATATGGAGGAGTCGAAAAAGGTTGCCATTCAAACAAAAATAAAACAACAATCTGCTTTTTCTTCTGATCCTAATCGTCTCGGAATTTTATTTTCGAACCTTATTTCGAATGCCATTAAATATCAGAATCCGGAGGTTGGTTATCCTTTCGTTTCGATTTCAGTAAAAGCAGATGATAAATTCGCTGAAATTATTATTAAGGACAACGGCATTGGTATTGGAAAAGAACATCACAAAAATATATTTAAAATGTTTTATCGCGCCTCGGAGCAATCGAAGGGATCAGGGCTGGGACTTTATATCGTGCGAGAAATTGTGACAAAGCTGAAAGGTACAATTTCCGTAAATTCAATTCCCGGACAGGGAAGCGAATTTATTCTGAATATTCCCAATGCATTGAAAGAGCCGGTCAAGAAAAATAAAAAACAAAGGTAGAGACATTGCATGCAATGTCTTTAAAATTAAATATATATAAAAAAAATATGGGAGATTATAAATACAAACGGGTCATGCTCATTGATGATAGTGAAATCGACAATTTTGTCAATCAGAAAGTGATTGAGATGAGCCGATTCGCAGGCGAGATCCAGATCTTTCAGTCACCGATAGAGGCACTCAGTTACCTCAAACAAAATATAAAAAATGAAACCGCTCTGCCGAATATTATTTTATTGGATATCCGAATGCCCGTCATGGATGGTTTTGGTTTTCTTGATGCATTTGAAAAACTGCCGGAAGAGATTCGTAAATATTGTAAAATAATTATGCTCTCCACCTCCGACAGTATCGAAGATCTGAACCGCGTAAATAAATGCAAATACGTTTCTAAATTTCTGAACAAGCCATTGTCGGAAGCGAATCTTGCAGCGGTAAATGTTTAGAAACTCATCGTATATTGAATTACAAAACTTCTGGGAGGTTGCATATCTGCCGGTCTTCCCATGACCTCGCGATTCAAAACATTTTTCACGATAAATGCCACTTTCGAGGTTTCATTCATTTTCATCGCAATTCTTGCATCAATCGTATAGTCTCCTGTATGATGAGTTTTGCGATATTCACCAATTGCAACAAATGCCTGATCTAAAGTGCTCTCGAATGTTGCATCAATATTTTTCATAAAGCTGTTATATCTGATATCCAACCCCAATGAAAACTTTTTATATCCTGTTTCCAAATCTAATTTCGCGATATGTTGATATCTGTATTTTAAAAAATGATCGGGTGTAGATTTATGTGCGAGATAAGTTGAATCTGTATTTTCATCATAGGGATCCATATAGGTATAACCCGCGAGGACATTGGTCGTCAGACCAAACAGTTTCCCTTGCCCGATAATTGAAACTTCTACACCACGAATGGTTGCATTACCGACATTCAATGATTTAAATCCGATTCCACCAAAACCGAGTTTCGGTTCCCAAAGACCAAAAGTATATTCCATCATATCACGATAGTGCGTATAAAATCCGGCGACATCTATATATCCAAGCCAGGATGAAACTTTAAATCCCTGTTTCACCGCGAACTCCGCACTCCATCCGGTTTCAGGTTGAAGAGAATCGCTTGGAAATATATTTAATCCGCCCACAGAAGTTTTTACAAATTTTTCAGCGACCGTCGGGTAACGATATCCTTGTCCGTAAGATGCTCTTAAATACGTAGCCTCCAACACCTGATAATTAATTCCTGTTCTCACAAAAAGAGGAACAGAAACTTTTTTTCCATCCTTCATATCGAACTCAAATCTCGAAACCGCTTTATCACCATCAAGAGAATTTGTTTCAGCTCTGAAACCAAGATTTATGGCAACGCGATTAAATTTTTTATCGAATTGTCCGTACCATGCTCCATTGAAACCGCTATGGGTCCCTGATAGACTATCTCCTTTATATAAATCGCTGGCAGTGGTTGTTTTTATTGCTGTTATTCCGGTGGTAAAATTAATTTTATATTTTTTTATTTCCTGTTGATATTGATATTCACCGTAATATACATTTCCGATGGAACCCTGTTGTGTATCATTAATATTTGTTGTGTTAAACCAACGCATTCTGATTTTATGACGATGCCCTTTTTTATCAAAATAAGTAATGAAGGGATCTATGTTCGTTCGTCGGGTTGTATAATTGGAAAGTGTTGTCCCTGTCGTATCAATACCACCACGGGGTCTGAGAGCACCGGTAGAATCATTCTCCCATAATAAAAAATTTCCTCCCACTGTGTGCATCATATTTATATTCACCCCAACAGAAAGTCCTTCAATGTTTTTAAAACGATATCGTGTATTGCAATTAATTCTTTCGCGTTGTTCGACTTCTCCTTCGCGATAACCATCGTCCGAATAATAATTTCCACCGACTACGAGATCGAATTGTTTAAATTGTTGAGAGTGAAAAAAATTTGTTCCTTCATAAATTGGTTGAGAACGTTTCCACCATTTCATTTGAGGATTTATCGGATTATCATACATTCCGGTAAAAACATTTATTCTTGTTTCGGGTTTTAATTTCGGATATGCAGTGCGAATATTAATTACACCATTTAATGCAGAAGATCCAAAAAGTGAAGAAGAAGCTCCTTTGATAATTTCGATTTGTTCGAGATTTTCGACAGGGAGAAAACTCCACTTCACATCGCCCGCATCGGCGGTGAGCATCGGTAAATCATCCACCATCACCAATACACGACTACCGGCGCCATAGCTCCATCCGCCACCCCCGCGAATATTTGCCTGCCCGTCTGTCATATTCACACCAGGCGCCTGATCAATAGCGGTCTCCATTGATACAGTATTTGTATTCTCTACCATCGATGGCGTCAGAACTTCCATCGAAACAGTAACATCAGAAATTTTTTGTTCGAATTTTCCGGCAGATATCACGAAAATCGGTAATTGTTTCTGGGTATCATCCATCATCACATCCAGTTGCTTGGTTTCATTTTCAGGTACATTCACCGAAACTACTTGCGGCTTATAACCGACGAAACGAAATACGATATTTTGTTTTCCGGATCTCGTTTTGAGCTCATACTGCCCTGTAATGTCGGTTGCCGTACCGGTGCTGTCCTCCAGTAACACATTCACTCCCACCAATGTCTCTTTGGTTTTGGCGTCGGTAACAGTACCTTTAAGCGTGCCTTTTTGCTGTGCTTTTGCCGAAATCGCGTAAAAACTCACAAGAATTAATACTAGTTTGTATACCCTTTTCATAAGAGAATGGAATTATCGTATTTTTGCGTGCGAAAGATATGGATTTCGGAGGGGATTGACAAAAACCCGGAGTTAAACATATCGCTAACTTTTTCAAATCCTTCCGGTTTTTCGATGAATTCTGATTCTCTTCACCTCTTAATTGCCTTAACAATGATCCCCAAAGTGGGACCGATTCTCGCTAAAAATTTACTTAGCTACTGCGGGAGTCCGGAAGAGGTCTTCAAAGCATCGCGAACGAAACTCGAAAAAATTCCGGGTATTGGCGATACTCTTGCTCCGCACATAGCTAAGTGCAAACCTTTCAAAGAGGCAGAGGCAGAGCTTGAATATATCATGAAGAACAAGATAAAGGTTCTTTGTTATACGGACGATGACTATCCAACACGGATGAAACATTTGCCCGAGTGCCCGCTCTTGCTTTTTTTGAAGGGGGATGTAAATTTGAATGCCGATAAATCTTTAAGTCTGGTCGGTTCAAGAAATGCAACTGAATACGGGCGGTATGTTTGCGAAGAAATTATTTCGAAACTGGCGAAAGAAAATGTTCTGATCGTGAGCGGAATGGCTTATGGAATAGACATCACGGCGCATAAATCGGCACTCAAACACAATTTGCCAACGGTCGGGGTTGTCGCACATGGACTTGGAACTTTGTATCCGGCTGTCCACAAATCTGTAGCAGACAGAATGTTGAAATCGGGCGGGCTTGTTTCAGAATACACGAGTCAAACAACTCCCGAACGCGATAATTTCCCGGCAAGGAACCGCATCATTGCTGCATTGTCGGATGTTGTTGTCGTAGTTGAATCGGCAAAAACCGGTGGAGCACTGATTACTTCATCGTTTGCGGCAGGTTATAACCGCGATGTCTATTCAGTTCCAGGTCGTTGGGGTGAAATGTATTCCGAAGGATGCAATAATTTAATTAGAGATGGTAATGCCAGAATGTTTTCGGGTGTGGATGAAATGATGAAGGAATTGGGATGGGGAGAAAAGAATAAAATAAATTCTTCTTCCATACAAAAACAGATGTTCGTAGATTTGTCGCCGAATGAGCAAATCGTATTCGATCTGGTGAGATCCGAAAGTATTCTCTCATTCGATGTATTGAGTATTCGGTCCGAATTACCGACAAGTTTATTAGCAGGTGCATTATTAAAATTAGAGTTCGAAGGAATGGTGAAATGTCTGCCGGGGAAAATATATCAATACGTAAGATAGTGGTCAGTAGTCAGTGGTCAGTATTCAGTAAATGGGAAAATGAAAATTCAAAAATTTGAAGATATTATTGCCTGGCAAAAGGCACAAGATTTAGCCGTTGAAATTTATACTATTTTTCAACGTTCGAAAGATTTTAGCTTCAAAGATCAAATCTGTCGCGCCGTAGTTTCCATTTCCAATAATATTGCAGAAGGATTTGACAGGAGTTCAAACGCAGATTTTTCTCATTTTCTCTATATCTCCTTAGCATCCTGCAGTGAAACAAAATCGATGCTCTATTTAGCACATAGGCTAAATTATATATCAAGGGAACAAACTGATTTATTATTAATCCGGATTACAGAAATATCAAAAATAATTACTGGATTTATCAAATCAATTATTTCCAAAAACTAACCACTAACCACTGACCACTGACTACTGACTATGTACACAACTCTAAAAAAAGTTCTGGAAGACGAACTGACTTCTATCAAAGAAGCAGGATTATTTAAAAATGAAAGAATAATTACGTCTCCGCAGGGACCGGAGATTACCTTGAGTTCGGGGCAACGCGTAATTAATATGTGTGCAAATAATTATTTGGGATTATCATCGCACCCGAAAGTGATTGCCGCGGCGAAACATGCAATCGACACTCATGGATATGGTATGTCGTCGGTCCGTTTTATTTGCGGAACACAGGATATTCACAAGGAGCTGGAGATGAAAATTTCTAAGTTTCTTGGAACCGAGGATACAATATTATATGCAGCAGCATTCGATGCAAATGGTGGCGTTTTCGAACCATTATTTAACGAACAGGATGCCATTATTTCGGATGAATTAAACCATGCGTCAATCATAGATGGTGTTCGTCTTTGCAAAGCGCAACGATTTCGTTATAAAAATTCAGACATGACGGAATTGGAAAATATGTTGAAAGAAACTTCAGCATGCCGCCATAGAATTATTGTAACTGACGGTGCATTTTCGATGGATGGCTCAATTGCAAAACTTGATGAAATTGCAGTGCTGGCAGAAAAATATACAGCATTGATTATGATTGATGAATGTCATGCTACCGGTTTTCTCGGAAAGACGGGGAGAGGAACCGCGGAATATCGTGGTGTGATGGGAAAAATTGATATCATCACCGGAACACTTGGAAAAGCATTGGGTGGTGCATCGGGTGGATTTACATCCGGCAGGAAAGAAATCATCGATTTGTTACGGCAGAGATCGCGGCCTTATTTATTTTCCAATTCACTCGCACCGGCTATAACGGGAGCTTCCATCGCAGTGATGGATATGTTAAGCGAAACAACAGAATTGCGCGATAAGCTTTGGGATAATACACAGTATTTTCGCAAAGAAATGACCTCTGCGGGATTCGACATCAAACCGGGCGAACATCCGATTGTTCCGATTATGTTATATGATGCAAAACTCTCGCAGGATTTTGCCGCAAAATTATTGATAGAAGGAATTTATGTAATCGGATTTTATTTTCCGGTAGTTGCGAAAGGACTTGCAAGAATTCGTGTTCAGTTGTCGGCAGCGCATGAACGAAAACATCTCGATCATGCAATAGCGGCTTTCACCAAAGTTGGAAAAGAACTTGGTGTTCTGAAATGAAAGAAGATATATCGGAGGAAATTTTTCGGCGACGAATTAAACGGCTGAAATTATTGGACCCTTTCCTTCTATTCTCTTTCTGTTTCTGTTCACTGTTACTGATTCCGTTCCTGTTCATGGATGGGATGTTCATGGATGGTGAAATTTATGCCTGTGTCGGTAGAAATCTTGCCGATGGAAACGGCACTTTCTGGCAACCGACATTTTCTTCAACCTACATGACATCGTATCATGAACAGCCACCTCTTATATTTGGAATTGAAGCAATCTTTTTTAAAATTTTCGGGGGAAGTTTTTTTACAGAAAGAATTATTTGTCTTTTTCTCGCTATAGTTGCAGGATATCCCATCTTTCGTTTTTGGAAAATTATTTTTCCCGACAATAATTCTTTTCAAAAAATTGCATGGTTACCGATTCTGTTTTTTCTTATTACACCTTTAACATTCTGGTCATTTCAAAATAATGTTGCAGAATGTTATATGGTAGTCTTTGTATTGCTTTCAGTTTATTTTCAATTAAAAGCCTGGTATTCAAAATCCTATTTCATCATATATTGTTTTTTCGGAGGACTCGCCCTTGCTGCATCCTCAATGTGCAAAGGAGTTCAGGGATTATTTCCCATCGTTCTGCCGACAATTTGGTGGATAGTTCTTCGCGATCAAAAATTTACCAAAGCCATTTTACAAACTGTAATAATTATATCAGTACCGATTATATTTTATGGTCTCTTATTTTTGAATGATAATATTTTTGCAAGTTTCAAACAATATTATCACGACAGGATTGAAGCAACATTTAATATAGCTTCGACTGCTACAACTCAATCTCACTTTTCACTTTTATGGCGTTTGCCGATGGAGCTGATACTGCCTATTTTACTCGCCTTTCTCTGTTTTATTAAATCAAAGAATTCAGAGAGCAGAAATAAAAAATTAATTCTTTCCTTTTTCCTCCTCGGACTAAGCGGCATACTCCCGTTAATGGTAACACTCGAACAACGAAGATTTTATTTGCTCACCGGATTACCTTTTATTACGACCGCATTAGCTATTCTTGCTGCACCGTACGCTTTATCCTTATCAGGAAAATTATTGCAGTCGGTCAGAACAATTTCTATTCTGAAAATGATTTCTCTGGTACTAATTTCAATCACCCTCATTTCTACAATTGCTTTGGCGGGTAAACCTAAAAGAGATCGCAACATGTTACAGGATGTCCAAATGATTGGAAAAAAATGTGGTGAAAAAGCAATTATTTCCGTTCCGTACGAAGTATTTTCAATCTGGTCATTTCAGGTTTATCTGAATCGGTATTTCAAAATCGCGTTGTCAGTAAATGAAGAAAACAAATATTACATCTCAAAAAAAACTTCACCCAAAATACCTGAAGGTTATTTACCCGTTGCATTAAATACAATGGAATTTAATCTGTTTGAGAAGATGAAAAAATAAGTTTGTCTGCAAAGAGTGCGAAGACCCAAAGTTTTTAAACCGTTCACCGTTCACTGATTCCATAACTGAAACTGTCGTGTGGGCTGTACTGGACTCGAACCAGTGACCCCTGCCTTGTCGAGGCAGTGCTCTAAACCAACTGAGCTAACAACCCTGTCATATTCGGCAAAAGTAAGATAATTCGGGTTCCTTCGATCACAAGATAGCCAAACCGCCACAAAAAGTCGTTGCATGCAACGTCTCTACCTGCCTAACACCAACCGCCGATTCATCGTCATCCCATTCAACGTTGCACGGAGGATGTAAATTCCACCGGAAAGCTTGCCATTGTTGAGGGACAAGGTGTTCTTGCCGGTATGTAAGCTCGTAAAGTATTTCGAGAGGATTTTATCCCCCAATAAATTGTAAACCTCTATAGTGCAAAATTTTTCGGATGAACTTAAATTAAGAGAGACCTCAAGTCCATCCTCCAACTGCTGCCACGAGAGACTTTGTAGTCCGGTGCCGGAAGTTTGTGTTGCCATTCCCGATGGGGTCGAATAGTAAACTGTCATCCGAACATGATCTACATAAGCCTGAATTGCACCCGATGTCGATTGATTCATAGCTTTGAATATAATACCGAACTGAGAAAAATTGACGTCTGAAGGTGTGAGTGATGCTCCCCACGTATCAGTTGGACCTCCATAAGAAACATACGCGTCATTGATTGGCCAGGTAACAGATGAAGCAAGATTGTTGCCGATATATGCAGTCGAATCCATTAACTGAACTGTTGAATCAACAATCGATGTAGGCATGCCGGCTCTTCGTTCAACATCCAGCATTACACCCTCGATCGTCGCATTACCGGGAATAGTGAAACCAAAGTCGGAAGCAAGAAGTCCGCGGGAATAATAGCACTGCGATTGGAAACAAAGAGGCATCGGCGATAAAGTCGTAGAAGCATCTGTGTTATCGCTCAACATCACGTTAGTCGTGTCAAGCCAATCGGTGCCCGGACAAGAAAGGCATCCGGAAAATTGCGCGGTTGCATTCCCCGTATTGTTTGGACCCTGTGTCTGTGCGAAGGAAATTCCTGCTGTCAGGAAAAATGAACAAATAAGTAGAGTTCGGAGTGTAAGTTTTCTTTTCATGGGTGGAAGATAACTGACAACCTGAATGGATGCTTGGATAAAGGTAAGGACAATAATTCGAATATAACAATAGGATAGCTTACAATTTAGACAAACCTGCATTAATGCACTCTTTAAATGAGTATCCTATCGACCAATTATCTGGTTTTTTGTATTATTGCACCTAATATTACCTTGGACTGACCAAAAAATAGAAATTAGCTACAAAGGCACTAAGACACCAAGATCCACAATCATCAAATCACTATATAACCAAATCAGCAAATGAACATTAACCCTTATCTCACTTTCCCCGGCACCTGCGAGGAAGCCATGAACTTCTACAAAGAATGTTTTAACAGTGAAATTACCGGAATGCATTATTTCGAAAACTCACCCATGCAGGTGAGCGAATCGGACAAGAAAAAGGTGATGCACGCCTCGGTAAAAATTGGTGACGGACATCTCATGGCATCGGATGCCGGTCCGGATCACCCTTTAACAATCGGTAGCAATATATCTATATCAGTGAATATGGATGACACGGATATAATGCATACCGTTTTTAATAAATTAGGAGCAGGAGGGATGATTACTTTCCCGATTCAGGATACTTTTTGGGGAGCAAAATTCGGAATGCTCACCGATAAATTCGGAATTAACTGGATGTTTAATTCGGAGCATAAAAAATAGTGGTCAGTGGTCAGTGGTCAGTAGTCAGTAGTCAGTAGTCAGTAGTCAGTAGTCAGTAGTCAGTAGTCAGTAGTCAGTTATCGTAAATGCCTTGCTTCACTATTCGCTCTACACTTTCTCTTTTCCGAAAAGAATTTGGACTAAATATTTTCCGCTTTCATACGAACTGCTTTTTACTAATTGAACAATGATACAAGGTGTTCTTGTAGCATGCTTTGTTGCTTTAATTGCGAATATAGCATGACTCTCGCTGTTTTCAGTTATCGTTGATGAGGACTCAGGTTTGCTATATGTATATGTGAACTCAGAACCTAAAGCGTTTTTAACTTTTTCTACAAGATGATTATATAAATCGACGGCATCCGCATGATTATCTCCGTTATAAAATAAGCAATTACAGGCGGGTTTACCGGGTTCGGGAAATCTGCACGAGATAGCACTGTCAGGTTGCGGATTGAGATCGTACGATGTATGTCCGGGTTGAAACATTCCTCCGCCTTCAGTGTGTGCTTTCCCTTTTACATTTCTGAATTCATTTGGTGTATCATCATATATTTTTCTCAGACTTGTTGCAAAAGAATTGTCTTGTGCGGAAGTTGAGATGGTATGATACCTCACAAATTTTTGATCCCCAATCACTTTTAAATCATAGTTGTAATAATGAACGGAGTCTGATTGCCAGGTTTTAAGTTCAAGTATTTCTGATTCATAACCGTTATCGTAAGTGTTTCCTATATGAACAAGGGTTTTATTTTCATCCACCTTTTCCGTTTCGAAATAATATCCGGGAAAACATTCCTTTAATTGTTTTGTCAAATTTTCCACCGCCTGGGTTTCCGCTTCCCTTGAGAGAGGGTCTTTATATTTAATGCTGACATAATAACCCATCGAGTGATATATGTTAGCAGAAATTGCACCGGGGATGATAACTTTAGAGGGAAACTTGAACTTATCTGTTCCCGAACTGTCACGCAGATGAATAAATTCCGACGAAGCATCATTCATCAGAGTTATGAGGGCACTACAAAAATCATTGTTTGGAATTGCAGTCTTGTAAACTTCGCTTTTTTCGTCAATCTGTGCGAACGTGGTGGTTGCGGATAAAAAGATGAACAAAAAAATCAGGTTTTTCATAAAGTCATATTATATGTTAATCAAAGATCAACATTTAATTTCAAATAATTCAAATAATCGAAAATAATTTTTGACTTAACAGCTTAATCCTTCACTTTCTCAAACACAACTCTGTAGTGTTCGAAAACCAATCTCTCGAAAACCGCCAATGTCGCTTCAACTTTCCACCTTCGAATAAATGCTCTGAAAGAAGGACTTAGTAAATAGCGGGGAGTAATGGCAGCATAATATAAATATTTTCTCAAATTCGGTTTAACAAAAGCCTTCGACCATCTTTTAATCGTCTCAATATAATCTAATCTGCCACTGTCGACAGATATTACTTTGAAGTGGTCAAGTGCAGGATCAATAATTCCTTCTTTGCCATAAGGGAGCCACGAACCGGGGAAAATACGACACATAATATCCATTAATTCTTCATCCGTAAACTCGTCTTTCCAGATATCAGTTTTATCGAATGGTATATCTTCGAATTTCACCATTTTCGGACCGAACACCATCGTTTGACAATAAAACCGTCCGCCAATGGGCAACAATTCTGAAACCTGATTAAAATATGTTTTATAAATCTCGTCTTGTTTTCCTTGTCTGAATTCGTCAACAGAACATAAATGTTCGGGACTTCCCATTGCTGTAACGACATCGAATTTTCCAAAAGTTGCAGATGTGATATCTTTTGAATCCATGTGCCTAACGTTCAGTCCGTTTTTTATGCAGGCATCTGCTTGTCCTTTCGCAAGCACGACGCCTGTCGTTTCAGCACCTCTTTGGTTCAGATCGTTGATAAATGCACCCCAGCCACATCCGATATCGAGAACTTTTGTGCCTTTTTTAATCTGGCAACCATCTACAATAAATTGATATTTCCGGTCTTGCGCTTCTTCGAGCGATAGAGAATAATCGCCATCAAATCTGGCGCAACTATATGCACCTTTTTCGCCCACACTGAAACGAAAAATTTTATCCATTACCGTGTAATGGGCATCTAAATCTTCCTGAATCGCCATTCTGTTTGTGTATTACATTTGTGAAACACGCAAACGTAAATAGCTAACCGCAATGAAAAAATGATTTATATCATGTATTCTGTCCTTAAAATGAAGGTTCACTGTTTTTAGCAGCCAATTCATTTCGGATTTCTGCCAAATGACTTTTATTTATCGGTTTGTTTAGAAATTTTTTCACGTGAGGGTTCTCTGAAGAACGTCTCAGATCGGCAGGATCTAATGTTGATGACACAACAATGATATAGCAATTTTCCAAAATAACAGGTGGCAATAGTGTTAATTTTTCCAAAAACTGAAATCCATCAATCTGCGGCATACGAATATCAAGAAATAGTAATTGGGGAAGTTTTTCCGGTTGGTCGAAATGCCTCTCCAAATATTCTAGAGCTTGCGCAGCCATTCCAAATTCTATAATTTCGTTGCTGAAATTATTTTGTTTTACAACATACGAAGTAATATACCGATCAATGCTTGTATCATCTAAGATCATGATACGATCGAATAAAGGGGAGACCATATTAATTTAATTTTAAATTAGTAATTAGTAATTAGGAGAGGGGATTCGTAAAATCTTTTTCCGGCATTAGGGATGCTTATATTAAAGGTGGTACCTTTTCCTGTTTTAGATTGAATGGAGAGTGTGCCATACAACCTGTCAACCGTTTCTTTCACAATATATAATCCAAGACCTGAACCGGTTGAATTTTCAGAGACACGATAAAACATTTCAAATATCTTTTGATGATATTCTTCGTTGATCCCGATTCCGTTATCTTCTATTTCAATATCGGCTTTTTGGGAATCGGATTTAATTCTGATATTTACATAAGGAGAATTTTCGTTTGGGTTAGCATACCGAATTGAATTGGATATCAGATTTTTTAATATTACTTCTATGCGTGTTTTATCTGAGACAAAATAATCTTCCTCTTTCACTTCAATTCTGACATCAACAGGTTTCGTTTCTTCTCTCATGTGTTTGAGATCGGAAGTTGTTTCATCCAGAATTTTTCTAAAGTCGATCGGATCACGTTTTAATTCCATTCTTGCATTCCTTGAATAATCCAGAATTTCTGCAATAAATGAATCGAGTCTTGTGATACTTCCACGTATCATATTCATGTGCTGAACTGTCATTTCTTCCGATGTTGACGATTCGGTGATATCGACGATTCCGAGCATCGAGAGCAAAGGAGCACGCAGGTCATGCGAAACACTATATACAAATTTATCTAATTCCTGATTTGATTTTTTTAATTGACTTAATGATTTTTCGATGGCATCTTCATGTTCTTTTCTTTCGGTAATATCGCGGAAATTGAGTACAAAACCACCGACTGCGGGATCGTTCGTTAAATTTGTGACTGCTCCTTCGCACCATGCATAAGAGCAATCGTTTTTCCTTATTCGGATGAGAATCATTTTGGAGGAAGAGTGATTGGAAATTACTTCACCAAGTTGATTACTTATATTTAAAAGGTCTTCGGGGTGAAGAAATAAATCAACTTTTTTTCCAACGAGGTCTTCGGTCTCAAAACCTAAAACTCTTTTTACAGAATCACTGATGAATGCAATTTCACTCTGCATATTAATTACGGCAATCGCATCGAAAGTGTTTTCAATCAAAGACTTAAATTTGTGTTCGTTATTGTGAAGTCTGGCGTCCGCTTCTTTTCTGAGATTATTATTCAAATCGATCATTTCATGCGAACTTAAGTCCATCGAACGCTCAAGCATTTTCCGGTCTTTCTCATTATAGTCGTACGATTCACTGATAATCTGTAGAAGTGCAAGTTGCTTCTCAGACCAACCATCCGTGTTGCCTACTGCTTTTTTTATCTGTCTTTGTAATAACTTATTAAATGCCATTTTCGGAATCCGGTACGGATAATAATTTGATATATATTAATATAATCAGATTTCGGTGAATGTGGTTACCGTCATTGTTTGATTATGCAATTCACATTTCATAAAATTTACTGAGGGGGAAATTTCTCCATACGAATAAAAACCTGTGATTGCAGTTTTGTCCCCGTAAATCGCTCTGATGCCTTCAATTTCTTCTTCAATGCGTTGATCCAACACAAGCTTTCTTCCAACACAACTAATTAAGAGTGCGAGATCAGGTTTGTTCAAGTTTTTATTCAGACTGCTTATTGCGGCATTCGATGCTCCTTCAATAAGTCGGTCATAATTCGCTTTCATGAGTCGTGAATACATTCCCTCGGGCATGTTACCTGCGAACGTTAAACTTTTTTTCTCCTCATTTACAGCAAGGATAGTTCTCACAATCGATTCACTCGAGTCAGACATCCTTATGCTCAGCGGGAAAAGTAATCCGGAGCCGGGTAATTTATCAGCAAATTCACCCAAATAATTTTTATATATATCTAAAGCGGGTTTTCCATCCAGCTCATATAGAATATTTGCATCCGATTTTGTGATCAATCTTTCGGGACCGAATGGATCCCATCCGCCGACACTGCCATAAGTAACCGAAAGATTGTTTCCATAGAATCCGACCGCCACAATTTTATCTTTGGAAGGAGGTTCGTTTAATCCAACCAACGTGTTTTTAAAACGATCTCCATCGCCTGCCAATCCGCCTGTGATAATAGTGCCTTTTGGTAAATATTTCTGTAAGCCGATCACGAGATCACTACCGTTTACCGCCTGTCCGTCAGAAATTACGAAAACATTTACAAGACCTTCGGACGGGAAGGATGCAGCAAGAGATTTCCCGGCTTCAAAACTATTTGAAACGGTTTTTATATCTATGACTGCGGTCTTCAGTACAGTCTTTTCAAAACAGATCGCCGTCAGAGAAATAGTTTCCTCATTCACTTGGGTGTCGAAGATCTCTCCCGAAGTTGAATTCATCAGAATTTCCGCATTCGGGTAATTCAGTCTGATTTGATCGAAATAGGTTTGATCGCCAAGCATTTCGGTACTACCGAAGGCGATGACGAGATTGGAGGAGTTGCTCTCTAAACCGTCGTTACGCAGGGATTCCCAGCCATTCCCGGCCGAGAATTTTTTTTGTTCCAGTTTCATGATGAGGGTCTGTTTATAAAGGAACAATTCATACCAAAAAATGGAAAAAAAGTTATCGAAATCCGAAAACAAAGACGTTTATGTCTCTAAATGATTGGAATCCTATGCGTTAGGAATATAATGCTTCGTTCAAATAATTTAGTTCTTAACACAACGGATAGAATAGCCGTTTCCTTTCTCCTTAAAAAACGGCATCAACTTCGGCATCTCGTACGAAAGACTCCGACCTTTTGCCAGCACTTGTGTATTTGAGGTGGCAGTCCAAAAATAGGCGTATCTTTGAAGTCCGGTGAAACTTGTTTGTGAAGTCCTGTAGCCCGCGGGAAACGCATTAAAACCACTGCTGTTATTCCCTTTTTTATCGTTCCAATCGGTCTTGCTCTTCAATTTAAGTGCAGCAACATCATCACCACCAAGAAAAGTTACCAGCACTACGAATTCTGAATCAATCGGTATGTGCCAACCTTTTGGTGCAAGTCCTCTTGGATCTGTCACTGCGAACCAGTTGTATAATTTGCCATACTTCTGACCATTGTCAGAACTGTTGTCATAATAACACCAGGCGGGTTTCCGGGCTTTATCATATTTCTCCCAATCTTCGATCGTTTTTGCTTCCGGAATTTTATCCCCATTCTGAAAAGTTTCGACACTCAGATTTTCGGATGTCCATTCCTGATCCCCGATTTTTACGGAAGGAATGGTCTCTTGTGCATATATATAGCTGAAAGGAATTCCGATCAGTGCAAAAAAGAAAAATAATTTATTCATTATCCTCCTATCAAAACCTTAATTTTCGATCCTGGTACGAGCGGTTGATTTGAGGTTAATTTATTAATATCACGAATTCTCTGAACAGTCGAACCCTGATATTTTTGCGCGATAGTCCAGAGTGTATCTCCCGGTTGAACCGTATGATATACAAATTTCTCAGCGTTGGCTTTTTGTATAGAATCTGCTGTTGCAATTGCGTTTGCTTTTTCAATAGAATCTTTTCTTGCAGCCATTTCGAGAGAATCTTTTGAAGCAGGTCTTTCGATGCGTTCGGTAATTCTTGTTGTGTAAGCCAATTTCTGATCGGGATAAATAAATGAATTATATATATGATTTGCATTCATTAAATCATTCATCGAAACATTTAATCTTCCTGCAATTCCTGAAATACAATCGCCGGGTCGTACCGTATAATAATTGGTAACGTCCTTTGTGACGAGATCATAATTTCCATCACGCACACTACCTATCACTGTCCCGTTTGAAGCTGTACCCGCGGTAACTGTTGTTGGTTTATTAATTTGTGCCAATGTATAAGGACTTGCGGTTTCGAGATAACTCGCTTTATATATAGATTCTGAGTTCGCCATAAATGTTCCGATTTTGTTGAAGGGAAGACGTAGTTTTGAAGAAGCTTCACCGGTTGGAACATAACCGCGTTTGTAAACCGGATTGAGATAAGAAATTACATCGACAGAGAGACCAAGTTTTTGAGAAAGTTGATTAAAGGTGACCGGTTGCGTCGCTGTTATCGTGTCCACTTCAAAATAAGAGAAAGCAGGTTGTTCCGGAGTGATATTATAGTCAGAGGCATAATTCATCCAATAATTCACCGCTATAAAAGAAGGAACATAACCTCTGGTTTCGAGTGGAAGATATTTACTTATTTCCCAGAAATTCGTACTTCCACCTGACAAATGAATAGCGCGGTTCACGTTTCCGGGACCGCAGTTATAGGCAGCAATAACCAACAGCCAGTCGTGATAAATTTCATACATATCTTTAAAGTACTTGCAAGCAGCATACGTAGATTTCAGCGGATCTCGGCGTTCGTCTGTGTTTGAAGTAGCTTTCAGATCGTACATGATACCCGTTCCATACATGAATTGCCAGAGTCCGGTTGCTCCGCAAACCGACACAGCCGTAGGGTTAAGGGCAGATTCAACAATCGCAAGATATTTGAATTCGAGCGGAAGACCCTGCTGATCCAACACCTGTTCGAACATAGGGAAATAGAGATTTGCCAGCCCCAAGACCTTAGACATAAGTACCGGTCTTTTCGCGTAAAGCCCTATCCAAGCTCTCACCTGATCATTATAATCGAGTGCGATTGGTGACTGAAGTGCGGTAAGACGGTTCTTGTAAAGTTCATCCGGGAACGATTTAAATTCATAATTCCCGTCTTTGAACAGGATTGATTGGGTAGCTTCGATGTAGTCTGTCTTGTTCAGGAACTTCAAGTTGACCATACTATCGAGCATCGCCGTGATGGGTTCAACAGTTTTCGCCATATCCTCTTCTTTGAGAGTTGAAGTATTCTGCCCGATACTGATTCCTGTCATGAAAGAGCAGAGAACGAAGCCGGTAAAGAGTTTTTTGATCATTGTTTGTTTTAGTTTTAGGAGATTTTCGGGTGAAAATGTTTGCAAATTTACGAAGCAAACAACTCCACACCGGTCTTCTCCGGTTCAACTTGGGTCTATAGTTTCGACGGCGAAATGTACTAACAATTTTCTTAACCACCAAAATGGCTTAAAGAAGGTTATTAACCAACGATTGTTAATTGCCTGTTATTGTGGGAGTAATGCTAAAGATTACTTCTTCGGCTCTTCTTTAGTGATGCCTTCCTCACCCCCTTTATAAGCATCTTTGAAATCACGGATGCCTTTTCCGAGTCCTTTAGCTAATTCAGGAATTTTCTTTCCGCCGAACATAAGCAGAACTACTACAAGGATCAGGAAAACTTCAGAACCACCAAGACCCATAAAACCAAGAAGGATGTTACCGTTCATTTCAACGCGTTTTTATTTGTACAAATGCAAAGTTAGGAAGAAACAACGGGGATTTCAAATATTTTATGTCGTGTGACTCAATGATATTCCTCATATTTATCAATTATGGTTGGTTTACATACCTGCACAACCACAGGACTCCGTCCTGTGCTGACATCTTAGTCCTTTCAGGACTTTCTGGAATTTTTTATTAGGTGAAGATTTGTCTGCATGAACATTTTTTCTTTCATTTGCACAGATACTCACTATCCAATTCCTCCCCAACGATGCTAAAATTTGAAGCAACCCATCAGGAACAATACTCACGCGGCGAGCTGCTTTTGCGAACTATGTTCGGAATTTTCTACATTGGACTTCCACATCTCATTTGCATGATTCCGTTTGCAATCTGGGGAATGATATTGAGATTTATCACATGGTGGATCATTCTTTTCACTGGGAAATACCCTAAAGACTATTTTGAATATCAGGTAAAATTGGTCCGCTGGAGTTGGAGACTCACGGCCAGATTATCGAATCTGGTCGACGGCTATCCGGCTTTCGGTCTCAACGGTACTGATGACAGGACTGTATACGAGGTTGAATATCGTGAACCATACGGTCAAGGACAACTGTTATTGATTACTTTTTTTGGACAACTAATGGTGCTCCCTCATATCTTCTGTCTGATTTTAATGTTCATCGGAGCATATTTTGTGGTTTTGATTGCTTTCTGGGTGGTGCTGATTACAGGCAAATATCCGATGGGGATGCACAATTACATGGTCGGACTGAACCGCTGGGTGGCAAGGATGGGTTTGTATCTACAGTTCATGTATCCTTCCTATCCCCCGTTCTCAGGAAAATCGGATGAGGATCTGAAACCAACGAATCCGAATATTCTGGACGCGAAATAATCAGGGTTTACCCGGAAATGCATCAAGACGTTACATGCAACGTCTCTACGGTTTACCGGGGAATGCATCTACTTCCTTAATCTTGATATCAGGGAAGGCGTCTACAAACTGGATTTTGAAATCGGGAAAAGCGTCTACTTGCTTCCAACGACCGCAAGCATCGGGAAAAGCATCTACCCACTGTACCCGAATATCAGGAAAGGCATCGACAATCTGAACTTTTAGATCGGGGAATGCAGTAACAACCT